>CBDTZA010000312.1:0-3315 GCA_965364785.1 uncultured Roseovarius sp.
CAACCCCTATGTCGACGCCCGTCTTGCCGATGGATCGCGTTTCAACGCCATGGTGCCGCCGGTTGCGGTGGACGGAAGCCTGGTGTCGATCCGTAAGTTTAAAAAGGACAAGCTTGGCATCGACGACCTGGTCAGATTCGGCGCCTTCTCGGAAGAGATGGCCGCCTATTTGCAGGCCGCCGTTGCGACCCGCCTGAATATTATCGTCTCTGGCGGGACCGGCTCGGGTAAAACCACCACGCTTAACGCGCTCAGCTCGTTCATCGCGAACGACGAACGCATCCTGACAATCGAAGACACCGCCGAACTTCAGCTGCAACAGATCCATGTGGGCCGGATGGAAAGCCGCCCGCCCAACGTGGAAGGCAAAGGCGAGGTAAGCCCGCGTGACTGTTTGAAAAACGCACTGCGGATGCGCCCTGACCGGATCATCGTGGGCGAGACCCGCGGCGAAGAGGTGATTGACATGTTGCAGGCCATGAACACCGGCCACGACGGATCAATGACCACGATCCACGCCAACAACCCGCGCGACGGCATCAGCCGACTTGAAAACATGGTTGCCATGGCCGGGATTGAAATGCCGCTCAAGGCCGTGCGCGCCCAGATCGCCTCGGCCGTGAACCTTATCGTGCAGGCCAGCCGCTTGCAGGATGGTTCGCGCCGCATGACCTCGATCACGGAAGTGACCGGGATGGAAGGCGATGTGATCTCGATGCAGGAAATCTTTCGGTTCCAGCGCGTGGGCCTTAGCCCCGACAACAAGATCATCGGCCATTTCACCGGCACTGGCGTGCGCTCGAACTTCTCAGAACGGTTCCGCATGTGGGGCTATGATCTTCCACCTCATATCTTTGAACCCATCGCAGCGGAGTAACGCAGATGTCCATCAGCGCAGAACCAATTATTTACGGCCTGATCTTTATCGGTGTTCTGGTCCTTGTCGAGGGCCTTTACCTGACGGTGTTCGGCCGCTCGATCAGCCTGAACAACCGGGTCAACCGGCGCCTTGAGATGCTGGACAAATCCGGCAACCGCGAAGAGGTGATGGAAAAACTGCGCAAAGAGATGCAGCAGCATCTCAAGGCGCGCAAAATCCCACTCTATTCGATCCTGTCGGTCAAGGCCCAAAAGGCCGCGATTGCCTTTACCCCCAATCAGCTGATGCTGCTGATGGTGGCCGTCAGTGTGCTGGCCTTTCTTGGCCTGTCGATTGGCACCGAAACCGCCATCCCCGTGCGCATCGCCGCATCAATCGGGATGGGTGTTGGTGGCATTTTCACATGGATCAACATGAAGGCGAACAAGCGCATGGGGTTGCTCGAAGAGCAGCTGCCTGATGCGATCGAACTTATGGTGCGCTCGCTCCGGGTAGGCCATCCGTTTTCCTCCGCCATCGGCATTGTCGCGACCGAAGTCTCTGACCCTCTGGCCACCGAATTTGGCATCATCGCCGACGAGGCCGCCTATGGCCGCGATATGGGCGAGGCCCTCAAGGATATGGCCGAACGTCTGGATATGCAGGATTTGCGCTTTCTGGCGGTCGCCGTGACCATTCAGCAACAATCAGGTGGTAACCTTGCCGAAATCCTTGCCGGTCTGGCCAAGGTGATCCGCTCGCGCTTTCGTCTGTTCCGCCGCGTCAAGGCGATCACCGCCGAGGCGAAATGGTCGGGCAAATTCCTGTCTGGCTTTCCCATCCTTGCCCTGATCGGCCTTCAGGTACTGAAACCCGGTTACTATGACGAGGCGATGCTTCACCCCTACTTCATTCCCGCCGTGCTGATCGTGGGGGCCTTTCTGGTGCTCAATCTGATCATCATGCGCGCGCTTGTGGACATCAAGGTCTGAAAAGGAAACACCCATGAAACTTCTGACCCTGTTCACCGATGTCCTGACCGGCGCGCTTGGCCCCTTTGGCCCGATAATTGCGATGGGCGCACTTGGCTTGATGCTTGTTCTGGTGACCGTGCCGATCATGCTCAAGCAAAGGCAGGATCCGCTTAAAAAGCTTAAGCAGGCCAATTCAGGCAAAGGCGACGCGCCCTCTGCGGCGCGCTTGCGCAGCGGCTCGCGCAGTGTGAAGCTTGATAGATACGCAAGCTTTCTTGAGCCGCAGGATGAAAAGCAACTGTCGCAGATACGTCTGACGCTGATGCAGGCGGGGTATCGCGACAAAGACGCGGTGCGCTACTTCCACTTTGCCCAGTTTGCGCTTGGCATCGGCCTTTTGATTGTGGGGGTGATCTATTTCGTCCTGTTCAAATCCGGTGAAGACGTCACCACCCAACAGACGTTGATGTACATTCTTGGCCCCGGCGGCGTTGGCTACATGATGCCCAAATACTGGGTTACAAAACGCCAGCAGAAACGTCAGGAAGAGATCATGGACGGCTTTCCCGACAGCCTTGACATGATGCTGGTCTGCATCGAGGCGGGCCAGTCGATGGATCAGGCCATCATCCGCGTTGCAAACGAAATCCGCGCCTCATATCCTGCGCTGGCCGATGAATTCCAGATCGTCTCGCTCCAGATCAAGGCCGGGCGCGACAAGGCCTCGGTTCTCAACGAGATGGCCGAACGTTGCGGCGTGCAGGATATCTCGAGCTTTGTGACGGTTCTGGTGCAATCGCAAACCTTCGGCACATCAGTCGGCGAGGCGCTTCGGGTCTATGCGGCGGAAATGCGTGACAAACGGGTCATGCGCGCCGAAGAAAAAGCCAACAAGCTACCCACAAAGATGACACTCGCCACAATGATGTTTACAGTACCACCATTGCTGATCATTCTGGTTGGGCCGTCTGCTCTGGGCATCATGAAACTCATGGCAATGTCGGCCGAATAAACGGGGCACGATGACATCACGGGCGAGGGTATTTCTGGCGATTTTTCTGGCGCTGGTCGGCTGTGGCGAGCCCAAGCCACCAGAAAGCCCTTATGCCCCCGGCCTGGTGCCGGGGGCTGAGGCCGTCGATGGTGTTCTCGTCGGCCACCGCCTTATGGATGCCGGCGAATTCGAGCTGGCGCAAAAGGCCTATACCCGCGCCGCCGTGACCCAAGGCATGACGGCCGATATTCTCGCCGGGCTCGGCAGCGCCAATCTGGGGCTTGGCCGCCTTACCACCGCCGAACGGTTGCTGCGCAAAGCCGTCGAGAAAGACCAGGAATCCCCTGAAATCTGGAATAATCTGGGTGTCGTTCTGGTGGAAAAGCGCGAATATCTTGAGGCGGAACAGGTTTTTCGCCGCGCTTACGCGCTGGATAATGGCGAAAGTGACGCAATCCGCGACAATTTGCGCTTAGCGCTCGCAAAAT
>CBDTZA010000313.1:0-3315 GCA_965364785.1 uncultured Roseovarius sp.
GTTCGCTCAGGCGCAATCCGGTCAGGGTGTCACCGGGGCTTTGACTAACGCGCACCGCCAGATCGGCGCGGCGGCGGCCAAGATCAACAAGGTCATTGGCCGCATTCACCCGAAGCTCGACTTCGGGGTGCAGGGTGCAGAACCTGTCGATGACATGCACCAGATGCAGTTGCAGCAAAATCTGCGGCGCGGTGATCACCAGCGGGCCGTGCAGGGTGTCATCGCGGCCCTGTAATTGGCGCATGAGTGCGTTCTGGTGCTGCTCCATCTGTTCGGCGTGGCGGGCCGCCAAACGGCCAAGATCGGTCGGGCGATAGCCTTCGGTCAGACGCTCGAACAACTTTTGACCAAGCGCGGTTTCGGCCCGCGTGATCCGGCGCGCGAGGGTGGTGTAATTCACGCCAAGTTCTTGGGCGGCGCGGCCAAGCGTGCCCTCTCTGACCACCAGCAGGATGGTTTTCAAATCTTCCCAGTCAAGATCCATACATGCGTTTTCGCATATCCACCATGCAAATACACCCGTTTTCGCACATAGCATCAGGCTTTAGTTTATCTTCACACCACTCACGGAACCAAAAAATATCTATGCTTTTGTCGTGTTGGCCATAAACAATCCCGGATCGCGAGGCCGCGTATGGCTGGATCAACGACCGAGCGCGCTGCGCAGGGGCTAAAGTGCCATTATTTTAGGCTGAGCCGACCGCTCTTTTTGCGCGGCGGCCGGTCACGTCTGACGAGGGGCGCATTCACGTCGCTCGCACTGCCGCCGCCGCCAAAACCTTGAGGCCGACCACAAGGTCGGCCTCATCGGTATCTTCGCCAAAGGCGTGGCTGATCCCATTTATCGAGGGCACAAACAGCATCGCAGCAGGCATCAGCCGCGCCACATTGGTCGCGTCATGCAATGCACCCGATTGCATGGACCGCCAGCGACCGGGCACCTCGGCCTCGGCGCTCGCGGCCAATGCACCCTGAAGACGCGCATCCATCGCCACTGGCTCCAGCCCAAGCATCGGACCAAACTCAAGCGTCATTTCCATCTCCTGAGCGACCTGCGCGGCGGTGCTGTGAATGATCTCTTCCATCCGACGCAGACGATCTGTGTCGCCATCGCGCCATTGCATGGAAAACACCGCCCGCCCCGGCACAATCGAATGCGCATCGGGGTGCAGGCGCACATGGCCGATGGTCCAGACCGTCTGAGGTGTCACCACATTGCGAAACCGATCGTTGATCAGCGCGTTGAACCGCGCAAGCGCCTGAAACGCGTCGCGGCGGCGGTGCATCGGTGTGGTGCCCGCGTGGTTTTGCTCGCCCTCAAAGGTGACGCGCATATCGCGGATTCCGACGATATCGCTGACTACGCCAACCGCCTCTTGCGCCTCGAACAGCCAAGGCCCCTGCTCGATATGCATTTCAAGAAAGCCGGTGAACTGTCCGGGATCGACGAAATCACCCTCCAGATGGGTCATCGCGGCGCGCGCGGCGGCAAAGGTGATGCCTTGCGCGTCGGTCTGTGCATCGGCCACATCAAGGGCAAGGGTCCCGCCCCAGATCGCGCTTCCGGTGGTCACGCCAAAGCGGCCCTCTTCATCCTGAAACGACACCACAGAGATCGCAGGCCCGCCCGCCTCTTGCGCGGCGCGGGCGATTTCAAGCCCGGCAATCACGCCGAGAGCACCGTCAAGCCAACCGCCCTCGGGTTGGCTGTCGCTATGCGAGCCGATCAACAGAGACGGCCCGCTTGCCAGGCCAAAGAGGTTGCCCACGGGATCGAACTGCGGCTCAAGCCCGGCGGCTTGCATCTGCTCGGCCAGCCATTCGCGCGCCGCAATATCGGCGGTGCCAAAGGCCGGGCGCACCACGCCCTTGCCCACGCCAGACGCGCCAAATTCGCGCAGGCGGTGCAGGTCGGCCAGAAATCTTTCCGGGTTGACGTCGAGCATCGATATCCTCCTAGGGTCAGCCCTCAGGTTACAGACCCGCCCGGTCGACGCAAAGGGATTATCCGCGCAGATCAACCCCAAAGCCAAACTACTCAACCCCAAAGCCAAACTACGGATAACGGTGACGGGGCATCATTCGTTTGGACATGCGCCGTTTATCACATAGTGATGTCAGTTAGGTTTAACGTCGTCACCTTGAACGCGACGCGCCGTGTAATGCCTTTTGCTTGCTTTCAATTCACCCAGTGCGATTTTTCCACCAATCCCTTTCAACGATCAGGACCCAAATCATGAGCGACGCCAACACCAGCCAGGCCGAGGGCATGTCAAAGGCCGTGATGGGGGCGGCGCTGGTCTGGCTTGCGGTGATCGTCTATGCCTCGGCAAATTCCGTCGTGTCGGTTCTGGCCGATATCGGACGAGAGCACCCGATCATGGGGCGCAATGCCATCACCCTGTGCAACCTGCTTTTTCTGGGCTCGTTGCTGTCGCTCATTCCGATGGTGTTCATGTTTCACAAGGACTGGACGCGGGAAAACCTGCGCAAGCTGACGCGCAAGGATTGGGGCGTGTTGTCCTTGTCGGCGCTGTTATCCTCGGCGGTGACGCCGGCGCTGTTCTTTATCGCGCTGGATTATACGACCGTGACCAATGTGGTGCTGATCGGTCGGATCGAGCCGCCACTGTTCTTGCTCACGGCGTTTTTGATCCTGGGGGAAAAGCTTGATCCATGGGCGTTTGCCGCCGGTCTGATTGCGCTTGGCGGCGCACTTGTCATGCTGGTGCTGAATGGCGCGGGGGCGGGGTTTGAGTTTGGCAAAGGCGAGGTCGCAACCGTGTTCGCAACGCTGTCCTTCATCGCCTCTACCATCGTAAGCCGGGTCGGTCTTACGGGCATTCCGCTTGGCATTTTCTCGATCTATCGCACCGTGGTGGGCACGATCATCTATTACTTTCTGGCGATGTATCTTTACGGCGCCCTGCATTTTCAGGACATTTTCGCCTCGATCGTCTGGAAATGGGTCTGGGTCTATGCCGTCCTTGTCATCATCATCGGTCAGTTTTCATGGACGCTTGGCCTGAAATACGCGCGCTCGGGCGACATTTCGCTGGCGACCTCGTTTTCGCCGGTGGCAGCCTTGGTGATTGCCATGGTGTTGTTGGGCGAAGACCCCGGGCCCGGCCTTGTTCCGGGTGGCGCGGTTATTCTGCTTGGTATCGGGATCGGACAATTTGGCCGCCTGCGCAGTCAAAAAGCCGACCGTCGCGCCGCGCAGACCGAAACTCAGCCCGAGGAAATGGACGTTGACGATGCGCTTGAACTTGAGGGCCGGGTCAATTTCAAAGGCGCTTGAGAAAAGCGCCATCC
>CBDTZA010000314.1:0-3302 GCA_965364785.1 uncultured Roseovarius sp.
ATCGGACCATGGATATGAGTGTGATGCCTTGGGTCATCGCGTCGCAAACCATTCCCATTCTGGCGATTGCCCCGATGATCATCGTGGTCCTGAATGCGGTGGGCATTTCGGGGTTGCTGCCCAAGGCGATGATCTCGATGTATCTGTCGTTCTTCCCCGTCGTCGTGGGCATGGTCAAGGGGTTGCGCAGCCCAAGAGCGATGCAACTTGACCAGATGCGCACATGGAATGCGAGTGCCGCCCAGACCTTTTGGCGGCTGCGCCTGCCCTCCTCGATGCCCTATCTCTTTACCTCGCTCAAGGTTGGTATGGCCGCGAGCCTTGTCGGCGCCATTGTTGGCGAATTGCCAACCGGCGCTGTGGCGGGGCTTGGGGCGCGCTTGCTTGCCGGCAGTTATTACGGCCAGACCATCCAGATCTGGAGCGCGCTTGTCATGGCGGCCACGCTAGCGGCCACGCTGGTGGGGATTATCGGGCTTATTCAGCGGATCACGCTTAAGCGCATGGGGATGGCATAATGGGCTGGCTGGTGTTCGGGGCAGCGATCTGGGCGCTTGGCTGGTGGATCAATTCGCGCTTGTCATATCGCCCAAAGACAAGGGCGACCACTCTTTTGGTGCCGGTAATCTTTGGCCTGACCTTGATCGTGATCTGGGAGAGTCTTGTGCGCGGTCTCAATATCTCACCGATCCTACTACCGACGCCTACGGCGATTGCTGCGACCTTTGCCAAATCCACCCATATCCTGTGGCAGGATTTTGTGCAGACCGCCCTTAAGGGTGCCCTGTCGGGCTATATCATCGGCTGCGGCGCGGCGTTTCTCACGGCTGTTGCGATTGATCGCTTTCCGTTCTTGCAGCGCGGCCTTTTGCCGGTCGGCAATTTCGTGGCCGCTTTGCCGATCATCGGCATGGCGCCGATCCTTGTGATGTGGTTCGGCTTTGACTGGCAATCCAAGGCTGCCGTGGTGGTCGTGATGGTGTTTTTTCCGATGCTGGTGAACACCGTACAGGGCTTGCAGGATACTGATGCTATGCAACGCGACCTGATGCGCACCTATGCGGCGGGCTATTGGAAGACCCTGTTGAAACTACGCCTGCCGGCCGCGATGCCGTTTATCTTTAACGGGCTGAAGATCGCCACCACGCTGGCCTTGATCGGCGCGATCGTGGCCGAGTTTTTTGGCTCGCCCATCAAGGGTATGGGGTTTCGCATTTCCACGTCGGTGGGCCAACTGGCGCTGGATCTGGTCTGGGCCGAGATCGTCGTGGCGGCGATTGTCGGCTCGGGATTTTACGGCGCCATGGCGCTGATCGAAAAGGCGGTGACCTTTTGGCACCCGTCACAACGAGGCCGGACATAAGGCCGACACTTTAAAAAAAGGAGACGACCGATGAAGACATTTTTGGCAAGCCTGGGTCTTGCGGCGCTGAGCAGCGTTGCGGGCATGGCGCAAGCGGCGGACGACCTGACCCTGCAACTCAAATGGGTCACGCAGGCCCAGTTCGCGGGCTATTACGTAGCGCAGGACAAGGGGTTTTACGGCGACGAAGACCTGAACGTCACGATCAAGCCGGGCGGCCCGGATATCGCCCCGACACAGGTGATTGCAGGTGGCGGCGCCGATGTCGCCGTGGAATGGATGCCCGCCGCCCTGTCGGCGCGTGAAAAGGGCCTGCCGCTGGTCAATATCGCTCAGCCGTTCAAATCTTCGGGCATGATGCTGACCTGTCTCAAGGAAAGTGGCGTGACCGGGCCTGCGGATTTCAAGGGGCGCACGCTTGGGGTGTGGTTCTTTGGTAATGAATTTCCGTTTCTGTCATGGATGAGCCAGCTTGGCATGTCGACGACAGGCGGCGCCGATGGCGTGACCGTTCTCAAACAGGGGTTTAACGTTGACCCCCTGCTGCAAAAACAGGCCGATTGCATTTCGACCATGACCTATAATGAATACTGGCAGGTGATTGATGCCGGGATCAGCGCCGATCAGCTGATTACCTTCAAATACGAAGATCAGGGCGTCGCCACCCTGGAAGACGGGCTTTATGTGCTTGAAGACAAACTTAGCGATCCTGCCGAAGTGGACAAGCTGACCCGCTTTGTGCGGGCCTCGATGAAAGGCTGGAAATGGGCCGAGGAAAACCCCGAAGAGGCGGCGATGATCGTGCTTGATAACGACGCCACCGGCGCGCAGACCGAAAGCCATCAGATTCGGATGATGGGTGAGGTGGCCAAGCTTACCTCGGGGAGCAACGGCGCGCTGGATCCGGCGGATTTTGAGCGCACGGTACAGTCGCTTTTGTCGGGCGGCTCTGATCCGGTGATCAGCAAACACCCCGGTGATGGCGCCTGGACACATGTCATTTCGGACGCCGCGCTGAACTAGGACGCGCGTCCATAAACAGAAATTTGGCCCGGGCTTAACGACCCGGGCCTTTTTCTGATCTGTCTTACGGGGGAAAGCGCGCTCGGCGATCATCTTGGGGACAGGCCCGCGTTAACCACAACATATTGCATCAAACATCCACCAAAATCCGAAAAACCCATTATAAATGAATACTTTAAATGAAAATCAGGCTGTGTTACACTTACCCTTATAAATAAATGCCAGTCGAAAAATCGGCGGCGCGAGGCAGAAAAAGAGCAGTTCTATGAAAGCACGGGGCAAACAGCCGATCCGTTGGGGTCTGTTGGTGTTGGCAACCATTTGGATGCTGGTCGTTGTACCGCTAAGCGCCATTGCGGCGCCTTATGCGGCCATGGTGATGGATGCACGCAGCGGCAAGGTGCTTCATGCACGCAACGCCGATGCCCGGCTTCACCCTGCCTCTCTGACCAAGATGATGACGCTTTACGTGGTGTTCGAGGCCGTTGAGAATGGCGAGATCAGCCTTGATGACATGGTCCGCATTTCCGCCCATGCCGCAAGTGAACCACCCAGCAAACTTGGCCTGCGCGCCGGTCAGACGATTGCGCTGCGTTATCTTGTGCGCGCGGCGGCGGTTAAATCGGCTAATGACGCGGCCACCGCCCTTGGCGAGGCGATCGAGGGATCAGAGGCGCAATTTGCCCGCCGGATGAACCGCACCGCCAAGGCCCTTGGCATGACCCGCACCACCTTCAAGAACGCCCATGGCCTGACAGAAACCGGGCATTTGTCCACCGCCCATGACATGACCATTCTGGGGCGCAGCCTGTTTTACGACTATCCGCAATATTACAACCTGTTCTCACGCATCACCGCCGATGCCGGGGTCCGCTCAGTCCGGCACACCAACCGCCGCATGCTTGAAAGCTATCGT
>CBDTZA010000315.1:0-3301 GCA_965364785.1 uncultured Roseovarius sp.
TATCCAGAAATTCCATAGTTCGGAATATATCAACGGCCTGGCCAATGGCGATATCTGCGTCGCGGTCGGCTGGTCTGGGGATATCTTGCAGGCGCGCGATCGCGCCGCCGAGGCCGATAATGGCGTGGAAATCGTCTATCATGCCGCCAAAGAGGGCGCGCAGATGTGGTTTGACCAAATGGCGATTCCGATTGATGCGCCCAACCCCGATGGCGCGCATGTGTTCCTGAACTTCATCATGGACGCGCAGAACATGGCGGCTGCGTCGAACTACGTCTATTACGCCAACGGCAACAAAGCCTCTCAAGAGTTTCTCGTCGAGGATGTGATCGGCGATCCAGCGATCTATCCCGATGCCGCGACTTTGGACAATTTGTTTACCACCACACCTTTCCCGGCCAAGGTACAGCGGGTCGTGACCCGTCTTTGGACCAAGATCAAATCAGGCACCTGATAAGATCACATAAATCCACCCGCGCAGGTCATGTCCTGCGCGGGTTTACTCAATGCAGGCAGGGGTAGGTATGTCACAAACCGTTTTCGAGCCCTGGAATGACCCGGCCGCGAAACCGCTAATTCAGTTCAAGAACGTCACCAAGCGTTTCGGCGATTTTACCGCGATCGACAATCAAACCTTTGATATCTACGAACAGGAATTCTTTGCCCTTCTTGGCCCGTCCGGCTGTGGTAAAACCACGATGATGCGGATGCTGGCCGGGTTTGAGGCGCCCACCGAAGGCACGATCCTTCTGGCCGGTCAGGACATGGCCCCCATTCCGCCCAACAAGCGGGCGGTGAACATGATGTTCCAGTCTTATGCCCTTTTCCCGCATCTGTCGGTCTGGGAAAACATCGCCTTTGGCCTGAAGCGTGACAGTAAATCCAAGGATGAAATCGCCGCGCGCGTGGCTGAGATGCTCAAACTCACCCGGCTTGAGAAGTTTGCCAATCGCAAACCCCACCAGATTTCCGGCGGCCAGCGCCAGCGTGTTGCCCTTGCGCGCAGCCTTGCCAAGGCGCCCAAGCTTTTGCTTCTGGACGAACCGCTCGGCGCGCTTGATGCCAAGCTTCGCCAAGACACACAGTTCGAGCTGATGGATATCCAGGAAACCACCGGCACCACCTTTGTGATCGTCACCCACGATCAGGAGGAGGCGATGACCGTCGCAAGCCGCGTGGCCGTGATGGATGACGGCAAGATCGTTCAGGCCGACACACCCTCGCGCATTTATGAAATGCCCAATTCGGTCTATGTGGCCGACTTTATCGGCGAGGTCACGATCATCAGCGGGACCGCCCGGCGCAGCGATAGCGCCTATGAGATCACCTTTGCCGAAGGCCAGCCCAAGCTATTTTCAGAATCCGACACCGCGTTTGACAATGGTCAGGAATGTCATCTGGCAATCCGGCCTGAAAAAGTCTCTATTACGGCGGAAAAGCCCGATGATCGGCGCAATGCGCTTGAGGGGAAAATCCTTGATATCGCCTATCTTGGCAACCTTTCCACCTATCATGTCGAGTTGTCTGGCGGGCAGATCGTCAAGGCACAAACCGCCAATACCCGGCGCCTGTCGCGGCGCGACTTTACCTGGGAAGATCGGGTTTGGCTGTCCTGGACGGACACCGCCGGTATCTTGTTGAAAGGGTGATGTGATGCGCAGGTTTGTCCTTATCGCCCTGCCCTATGCCTGGCTGCTGGCGCTGTTTCTGGTGCCATTCATCATCGTGCTAAAGATCAGCCTGAGCGACATCAAACTGGCCATTCCACCCTATACTCCGACGCTTGATTTTTCTGAGGGCTGGACTGGGATCAAGGCGTTTTTCAACGCCTTGGATTTTGAGAACTTCATCTTCCTGACCACCGATGATCTTTATTGGAAGGCGTATATTTCCTCACTCAAGATCGCCTTTATCGCCACCACACTTACCCTTTTCGTGGGCTATCCGATCGCCTATGGCATGGCCAACGCCCCCGATCATTGGCGGCCCACCTTGATGATGCTCGTGATCCTGCCGTTCTGGACCAGCTTTCTGATCCGGGTCTATTCGTGGATGGGGATTCTGTCGACCGAGGGTTATTTGAACCAGTTTCTGCTGGGTTTGGGTCTGATATCAGAGCCGCTAACGATCCTGAACACGCCGACGGCGGTCTATATCGGGATCGTGTATACCTATCTGCCCTTCATGATCCTGCCGATCTATTCCTCGCTGGAACGGATGGATGGATCACTGCTTGAGGCGGCAGAGGATCTGGGGTGTTCGCGCCTTAAGGCGTTTTGGCTTATTACCATCCCGCTGTCGAAAACCGGGATTATCGCGGGCTGTTTTCTGGTCTTTATCCCCACCATCGGCGAATTCGTGATTCCCTCGCTTTTGGGCGGCTCACGGACCCTGATGATCGGCAAGGTGCTGTGGGAAGAGTTCTTTAACAACCGCGACTGGCCCGTGGCCGGTGCCGTGGCGGTGATCTTGCTGCTGATCCTGATCATTCCGATCGTCCTGTTTCAGCGCAACGAGCAAAAACAACGGGAGGCCGACGGATGAGACGCCTGACATGGTTTAACGTCACCTCGCTTACGCTTGGGTTTGCGTTTCTATACCTGCCGATGATCATCCTGATCACCTATAGCTTCAACTCGTCCAAACTTGTGACGGTCTGGGCCGGATTTTCGACCAAATGGTATGGCGAGCTATTGCAGAACGAGGCTTTTTTGGATGCCGCATGGATCACCGTTCAGGTGGCCGCAGTCAGTTCGACCATCGCAACCGTGCTGGGCACTATGGCGGCGCTGGTGCTTGTGCGCGCGGGGCGGTTTCCGGGGCGAACCCTGTTTTCCGGCATGATTTACGCACCGCTGGTGATGCCCGAGGTGATTACCGGCCTGTCGCTTTTGTTGTTGTTCATCGGCATCGGTATTGATCGCGGCATATTCACCATCATCCTGGCGCATACAACGTTTTCGATGTGCTTCGTGTCGGTCGTGGTCTCGTCGCGCCTTGTGACGTTTGACGAATCGCTGGAAGAGGCCGCGCTTGATCTGGGATGTTCGTCGTTTCAGGCGTTTCGCCTTGTGACCCTGCCGATCATCGCGCCTGCGGTGCTGTCGGGCTGGCTATTGGCCTTTACCCTGTCGCTGGATGATCTGGTGATCGCAAGCTTTACCGCCGGGCCCTCATCCACCACCCTGCCAATCAAGATCTGGAGCGCGGTGCGCCTTGGCGTCTCGCCCGAGATCAACGCGTTATCGACCATCATGATCGGAGTGGTCGCTATCGCGGTTGTCATCGCATCGTTGATGAC
>CBDTZA010000316.1:0-3289 GCA_965364785.1 uncultured Roseovarius sp.
ATGGGTCAGCTTCATGCCGCGTCTGAAATGCCCCGACGCGAGGCGCACGAACGCAACCCGGTCGCGGTGGCGCGGGTCCATATTGGCCTGAACCTTGAAGACAAAACCGGTGACCTTGGTTTCCTCGGGCGCAATCGAACGCGGCATTGCCTTTTGAACCTGCGGCTCTGGCCCGAATTCCGCGATGCCGGTCATCAGTTCCTTGACCCCGAAAGAGTTGATCGCAGAGCCAAACCAGATCGGCGTCATATGCCCTTCAAGCACCGATTGCGGGTTGAGGGCGGGCAACAGCTCGCGCGCCATTGCCACCTCTTCGCGCAGCTGTGCCACCAGATTGGCAGGCACGTGCTCGTCCAGTTTCGGGTCATCCAGGCCTTTGATTTCAATAGATTGTGCAACCTTGTTACGATCAGCGCGATCCATCAGTTCAAGCCGGTCATGCAGCATGTCATAACAGCCCATGAAATCGCGCCCGACCCCGATGGGCCAGCTGGCAGGGGTCACGTCAATCGCCAGGTTTTCCTGAATTTCGTCGATGATATCAAAGGTATCGCGGCTTTCGCGGTCCATTTTGTTACAAAAGGTCAGGATCGGCAGATCGCGCAGGCGGCAGACCTCGAACAGCTTCCGGGTCTGGCTTTCCACGCCCTTCGCGCCGTCAATCACCATCACTGCCGCATCCACGGCCGTCAGCGTGCGATAGGTATCCTCCGAGAAATCCGAGTGACCCGGAGTGTCCACAAGGTTGAACCGGAAGGTGCCGAAATCGAATGACATCGCCGAGGCCGACACCGAAATCCCGCGATCCTTTTCCATCTGCATGAAATCCGAGCGCGTGCGCCGCGCCTCGCCCTTGGCGCGCACTTGTCCGGCCATCTGAATGGCGCCGCCATAGAGAAGAAACTTCTCTGTCAGGGTGGTTTTGCCCGCATCCGGGTGCGAAATGATCGCAAAGGTGCGGCGCCGGGCAATCTCGGCCGGCAGATCGGGGCGGTTTGAGGCGGTGTCTAACATGATCGCGCATATAGAGGGGCAGGGCGGGCGGCGCAATATGGGTGTTGTCGTGACGCAGACGCAGTGCCCGCTGCGCGGTGGAAACTGTGGGCAAATTTGATCCCGCTCAAGGCGAATTCTGATGGGGCCTTTATACTATGAGTGTTTCCGGGATTTGGCGGAAACGTCTGAAAGTGGAGGATGACATGACCGACGATACAGAAGAGATGATCCAGAGCACTGGTGGACTTGGTCGGATGCAACACAATCGCGGGAAAGAGTCGAACCGCAAGGATGCCTATGACAAAGGCAAGGCCCGCCATGATCAGTACCACAAGGATCCAGCCAAGGCTGGCGGGCCGAAAGAGGACGGCTATGGGAATATGTCGCCGGCAGAAAAAGAGGCCTACAAAAAGGGCCATCGCGGCGATTGATGCCCTTTGGGCTCGGCCCATGTGGTTGGGCCGGGTCCGGACCTAAAGGGAATTGAGAAAGGACAAGACGATGACCGAGCACTCACGCAAGGGTAGATTTGACGACGATGGGCAGGATATCTGCCCCTATTGCGGCGCGCCGCTGTTGACGCGGACGGATTACCGCACGCATCTGACGCTGAAAAGCTGTGTGGAAGACGGCAATTGGGATATTCCAAAGCCGCTGCGGGATGAGGACGTGCGCCCGACACTAGCGCCCGGCAGAGAGTCTGCGACTATCAAAAAGGACTGAGGTGTCGTTGCGCGGCATCCGAATCGAGGCCGCCGAAGATCGCGCAGGTGCCTACCGCGTCGAGGCGCGTTTGAGCATTTCTGCCGCATCAGGATGGTCCAGCAAAGCCTGCCCAACCTCGAACTCCATGTGCGGGCGCGCGCCATGGCCGATGCCGCCGGGGGTCAGCGCTTCGCCGAGATCGGCGGGCAGGGCGGCGCGAGTGCGCGGATCAACCAGCAGGGTTTCGGCGGCGATCCCTTCGGCATAGATGATCTGATGGGCATCAAACAGGATCTGGAAATAATCCACAAACCCACCGGATTCGTGCAAAACCGTATCGCCGTTCACAAGGTGGCGCGCGCGCACCAGAACCTCGTGGCGACCGGCCCCGAGCGCGTCGGAGCGCTGATAGATGAACAACCGGTGATCGGGGCTGACCAATAGATCGTTTTCGTTATGCAGCGCGCCGGCGCGAATGCGGACCGGGGCGAAATCACCGACCGCGCGCACGGTCGACTGACCGACCCAGCGGATAGCCTGCGGGCCATCATCGCGCGTCAGCACCATATCGCCAAGGGCGAGGTCTTCGACCCGGCGCTGTGCACCCGAGGCCAGCGTGATCTGCGTTCCGCGCGAAAAGGACACACAGGCCACCTGTGCAAATTTCTGCAACGGTGTGTCGCGGTCGACACCCACAAGCGCATAGCCGGTCTTGGGCACCATATGGGCCAGCGGCATGGCATAGATATCAACCGCATCGCCCGCGCCATCGACCTCGACCAGCACCAGCATCTCGCTGGTGCGCCCGGTGCCTGACATCAGGGTCAGGCAGGAATCAAGATGCAGGTGCGAGCCGGGCGTGCCGAGCTCTGTATCGGGGGCGATAATGAACGGGCCCGCCCCGTCAAGCGTCAGCGACAGCCGATACTGGCGCGCCTGCGAGCGCAGCTCATAGACATCGTCAAGATCAAGCTCGCTGGCAAAGGACAGAGCATCTCCCAGGTTGGCACCACTCACCACACGCAGGTCAACCGCCTGAAAAACAGGGACGGATTGTGCAGGGCGGGTGCTGGTGTTGGGCATGCAACTTGGCCGATATGCAAAGGGATGGGCAGGAAATGCTCTGCCTCGGAATATAGTTTAGAATTATGGCAGCATATGGTCAATGAGCTGGAAATCCTGAGCAGGCTCAGCATGGTAAAAAGGCATGGCAATACTCCGTTGGCAAGGGGGCAATCGGCATTTGTCTGGTCATTCTAATCCGGGCAGTGTTAATTCCGGGTTGAAACAATGCGGAGGTGCGACATGGACTTGGGGATTAAAGGCAAACGGGCGCTGGTATGTGCGTCCTCCAAGGGTCTTGGGCTTGGCTGTGCACGCGCACTGGCCGAGGCGGGGGTGGATCTGGTGATGAACGCCCGCGGGTCAGAGGCGCTTGAGGCATCTGCGGCGGCGATCCGCGCCGATTTCGGCGTTGATGTTGTGACGGTGGCGGCCGATGTCACCACCGAAGAGGGCCGCGCGCGCCTGCTTGCGGCGGCGGAGGGCGTTGATATTCTGGTCAACAATGCGGGCGGCCCGCCGCCGG
>CBDTZA010000317.1:0-3284 GCA_965364785.1 uncultured Roseovarius sp.
CGCGCCGCATCGACCGCATGGGCCCAGATCACCGGGCCCTTGGGGCGGGGGATGTCCGGCACCACGCCCGGCTTGCCAGAGCGGCGGGCATAGGCGAGATAAGCCGCAAGGCTGAGCGAGCGGCTCATCTCGGGTTACCCCAGCTCTTCGGTGGGCGAGCTTTCGGCCGCTTCGTCGCGCAATTTATGCAGATGGGCGATGAAATAGCGCATATGGGCATTGTCGACTGTGCGATGGGCCTCGGATTTCCACGCGTTATAGGCGCTTGCGTAATCGGGAAAAATGCCCACGACATGCAGGGCGCTGACGTCCTTGAACACGTTGCGTGACGGGTCGGTCAATTCGCCGCCGAAGACCAGATGCAGGCGTTGTGTCATGGGTGTTCCTTGGATTTGCTGTGGTTGCGTGCAGGGTATTCTATTGCGCCGCCGGGTCAAGCGACTGCCGGTCTGTTTTGGCCCGTGGCGCGTCTATGCCTCACCTCTTGGCCCCGCTGCCGGGTTGACGCCAAAGCGGTTGCGGGGCAAGTAAAGGGGCATCTTCGCAAAGGCCCGATCCATGACCAAGCCCTTCCTGATCCTGCAACTGCGCCCGGAATCCGAGGCCGCCGATGATGAGTTTGCCGCGATCCTGCGCAAAGGCGGGCTTGGGGCGGATCGCACACACCGCATTCGCCTTGATCAAGAGGCGCTGCCGCCCGATCTGCGGCTGTCGGACTATGCGGGCGTGATCGTGGGCGGCGGTCCGGGCTGTGTGAGCGATGCGCCTGAAGAGAAATCCCCCCTCGAGGCGCGGATCGAGGCGCAGGTTATGTCGCTGATGCCACAAATCACCGTCGAGGATTTTCCCTATCTCGGCTGCTGTTATGGCATTGGCATTCTGGGCAAGCATCTTGCGGGCGATGTCAGCAAGGCAGCTTACGGAGAGCCGGTCGGCACCGCTGATTGCACCCTGACCGAGGCGGGTCGCGACGATCCGCTATTGGCTGGGCTGCCGCAAGAGTTTCAGGCCTTTGTCGGGCACAAGGAAGCACTACAGGATTTGCCGCCCGATTGTGTTCACCTGATCAGCGCGCCAACCTGCCCCTATCAGATGATCCGCCACGGCGACCATGTCTATGCCACGCAATTTCACCCCGAGGCCGATGGCGCAGGCTTTGAAACCCGGATCAACATCTATCGCCACAAGGGCTATTTCCCGCCCGAGGCCGCGCAGGACCTGATCACGATGTGCCGCGCCGCAGATGTGCACGCCCCCGAGCAAATTCTGCGCAACTTCATCATGCGCTATGGGGGATAGGGCCGCGCTGTTAGGATTGGCGCAAAGCGCGAGAGTTGAGTATTTATGCCAAGAAGAAGCAGGGGCGGGGTTTGGGTTGTCCGTGTTGCGATGGTCGGGGCGGCTGAGGAAATCAGCGGGACGGTTAGTGTAAGGGATAAAGCGGCGAAAGAGCATACAATCAGGTCGGTGTGGATGATGTCCATGTGCGTTGTGAGGCTGGTGGCATGAAGTTGGTGTTGGTGTTGGTGGTGGTGGGCTTGGTGCTGTGGTTTCGGGCGTCTTACCCCACCTATAGCTGGAAGCAGAAGCTGACGTTGGTGGTGGACACGCCCGAGGGCGTTAAAACCGGCGCTTCGGTGGTCAATATCAAGATCGCCTATGGGTCGACCTTTGACTTGCCCACGGCGGGCCATCTGCAGACCGGTCTGCGCGGCGAGGCGACGGTGGTTGATTTGGGCGATGGCCGCTATCTGTTTGCATTGCTAACAAGATTTCCGGGGATGGCGCGCCGTGTGTTTGGCGATCAGATCGTTGCCGAGGGCGGCCTTGATCGCAAGAAATACACCAGCAAGGACCTGATATACGAGCCCAGCAAGACAATCTTTCGAACCATATCGGGATTGCGCAAATCCGCCCCGGTGCCCGTGGGTGCCTATCCGATGCTGGTGACATTTGATGATATCACCGACCCCACGACAGTGCGGCAGGTCGATAGCGCCGATCTGTCGGCAACGTTCGGGGAAGGCTATGCCCTGCGCGAGGCCACGCTTGAGATCACCGATGAACCGGTGACCGAGGGGGTGGTTGAGGGCGTGTTGGGGTGGTTGGCCAAGCATGACGGCGGGATGCTGGATGACCGCCAGATTAGTACGATCAGCGCTGAAAACCGTCTAGCAAATGATTTGTCGCGTGGAAGCTTTATTCGCGATGGAAGTTTTTAAGAGAAAATCATGGAAATTTCCAAAGACTTGTTTTTATCCATTCTCGCGACAGATGCTTATAATCGTGGATTTAATGCCGGAATATCTGATGGAAAAGGCTCGGCTAATCCTGACGGTTCTGATGCTGATGGATTAGGCCGCATAGGATCGCGAGTTGGTACAGCAACTGTTATTGCTGACAACAATTCTGATGATGCCCAAGCCTCCAGCTTTTACGCCCTCGCCTATGACGTGGGAGAGGGCGTAACGGGTATCACCGCAGGCAGTGTGGTGATTTCCTACCGGGGGACGGATAATCGAAACATCTTCGACAGGCTGACCGGCGAAAAGTCGGTGGTGAATGAGTATTTGTGCCAAGAAGAACCAGGGGGCGGCCCCAACCCCGCCCCCGTTTGTTATTCTGCGGCGACCTTCGCCGAAGCGGGTTCGACCTTGACGGCGGAGAATTTGAACTCGGGGATTTTACCGTAGGGATCGACGGCCGAGTTGGTCAGAATATTCGCGGCCGCCTCGACATAGGCGAAGGGCAGGAACACCATATCGGGCGAGATCGCGCGATCGGCGCGCGCCATGATCTGGATGGTGCCGCGCTTGGTGGTCAGTTGCACCATGCCGCCCGGCTCTACCCCGAGTTGGCGCAGGGTGGAGGGGTGCATCGAGCAGTTCGCCTCGGGCTCGACCGCGTCAAGGACCGATGAGCGGCGGGTCATTGACCCGGTGTGCCAATGTTCCAGTTGCCGCCCGGTGGTCAGGATCATCGGATACTCGGCATCGGGCACATCGTCAGGCGCGATTATGCTGGCGGGGGTAAAGCGCGCGCGACCATCCGGGCGCGGGAAGCCGTTGCCAAACACCACCGCCTCGCCCGGTGCATCGGGGCTATGGCAGGGGTAGGTCACGGCGTTTTCACGCTCTAACCGCTCCCATGTGATGTTGTTGAGCGAGCGCATGTTCAGCTTCATCTCGGCGAAGACATCTGCGGGGCTGTCATAGCTCCAGCTTAGGCCGATCCGCTTGGCCAGCTCTGTGGTGATCGCCCAATCCTCGCGCGCCTCGCCGGGG
>CBDTZA010000318.1:0-3282 GCA_965364785.1 uncultured Roseovarius sp.
TTCTGGGCGTGCACGGCAGTTGGCATCAGCAGAGCCCCCAGCACCAGCAGCGCCCGCCGCTTCACGCGGCGGCGGGCCGCCCGCCTTGCGCATTTTTCGAATGCTGTTCAGGCTTTCGACAAACATCAACAGCCCGATGATGCCTAGAAAGACGACGTAGCACAGTTTGACTAGCAGATCGACCTGACCGATGGCGCGCAAGGCGTTGAAAAGCTGCACCCCAAAGGCCGCGCCAATCAGACCGCCGATTAGCAGCACGACCCCCATTTTAAGGTCAACCGTCTTGCGTTTGAAATGCGCCAACACCCCCGAGAAGGACGAGGCGACGATCTGGTTTGCTTCGGTTGCCACAGCCACGGCGGGGGGGATGCCGATGAAGAACAACAGCGGTGTCATCAGGAACCCGCCGCCAACCCCGAACATGCCCGACAAAACGCCAACGATGCCGCCAAGCCCAAGCAATAGGAACGCATTAACGCTCACTTCTGCAATGGGGAGGTAGATGAGCATAGGGCGACTGTTTCCTTGGTTGTGATTGTCAATTACCCGGACAAACCTCGGAAGGCCATAGGGGGATTGCGGCATGGGCCTGCGACGCATCGGAACATTCATGCGACAAGGCTAGGGCCAGCCGCAAAACCCTATGAGGCCAGTGGTCACAATCCGCGTAAATAGCGGCGCAGGATTTTCTCTAGCTTTGCTGCGCCAAGTGGAGCCATCGCTTTGGTGTGTTCATGGCTGATTGCCTCATCGCTCAGCCCTGCGGCCATATTTGTGACGGTTGAAATGGCAGCGGCTTTTAGGCCCAAAAACCGCGCAAGGATCACTTCGGGAACGGTGGACATGCCGACGGTATCTGCCCCGAGGATGCGAATGGCCTTGATCTCGGCGGGTGTCTCAAACGACGGGCCAGAATACCAAGCATATACGCCTTGTGCCAACGGGATGCCCTCAGCCTCAGCCGCCGCAAGCAGGGCTGCGCGGATCGCCGGGTCATAGGCGTCTTTCATCGGTACGAACCGGGCATCGGTTGGTTCCCCAATCAAGGGGTTGAGACCAGAGAAGTTGATGTGATCGTTCAGCATCATCAGATCGCCGGGCTGGATATCCGAGCGCATGGAGCCTGACGCATTGGTGGCAATCAGTGTATCCGCACCAAGCTCCCGCAGCACCTCCAGCGGCAAGCGCATGGCGTCGCCGCGTCCGTTTTCATAGTAATGCGCCCGCCCGCCAAAGACGGCGACGCGGACGCCTTCCAGATCGCCGATCACCAGCTTGGGATTGTGGCCCGAGACACCCGCATGGGGGAAGCCCGGCAAGTCAGCATAATCAATCGCGGTGCCATCCACCGCCTCGGCCAAATGACCCAGACCCGATCCGAGGATCAGACCGATTTTGACAGGGGCGTCGCCTGTGCGGGCGCGGATGGTTTCAACTAGGGTCTGCAACTCAGTCATTACCGTTCCTTAACATAAGGTTCCCCGCCCGCACGCGGTGGAATGGCTCTGCCGACCAGACCGGCCAGAATGACGACGGTCAGAATATAGGGCAGGGCTTGCATGAACTGCACCGGCACAATGAAATCCCCGATGGCGATGTTCTGGTAGCGACTGCCGACGGCGTCGAGCAATCCAAAGAGCAAACAGGCCGACAGCGCATACCAAGGCCGCCATTTGGCGAAGATGAGGGCTGCCAAGGCGATGAACCCCCGCCCCGCGCTCATGTCCTTATTGAAACCCGCCGCCAGACTGGTCGCAAGATACGCCCCGGCAATGCCACACAGAACGCCGCAGATCAGCACAGCTGAATAGCGCGTGCGCACCACCGAGATGCCTGCGGTATCCACCGCCGCCGGGTTTTCACCGACGGCGCGCAGGCGCAGGCCGAACCGGGTGCGGAACAAGATCCACCATGTCAGCGGGACAGCCAAGAAGGCGATATAGACAAGGATGGAATGGCCCGAGATCAAGTCCGCATAGATCGGGCCGATGAAGGGCACACCGGATAGTTGTTCGGCGAAGGGCAACGTGATGTCGTGAAACCGCCCGGCACCGGTCAGTTGCGGTGTGCGCCCGCCAAGCGAGAACCAACTGTCGCCGAGGACCACGGTCATGCCTGCTGCAAGGAAATTAATCGCCACGCCCGAGATCAGCTGATTGCCTCGGAAGGTGATTGAGGCGAGCCCATGCAACCCCGCAAAGGCCATGGAAGACGCGATGCCCGCCAACAGCCCAAGCCAGACATTGCCGGTAAAGGCCGCGACCGAGGCCGAGAAGAAGGCCGAGATCAGGATTTTGCCCTCTAGCCCGATGTCGAAGATGCCCGCACGTTCGGAATATAGCCCGGCGAGGCAAGCCAGCAACAGCGGTGTGGCAAGGCGAACGGTGCTATCAAGAAGCTGGATGACTGTCACGAAATCCATGGCTCAGCTCCCTTTCCTAAAGCGCAGGAATAGGCGTTCCACCGGCATTCGAACCATATTATCCAGCGCGCCGGTGAAGAGAATAACGAGGGCTTGGATCACAACGACCATCTCACGGCTGACGGCAGGCATTTCGAACTCAAGCTCTCCGCCGCCCTGATAAAGCATGCCGAAAAGCAGCGCTGCCAAGAAGACACCAGCCGGGTGCGAACGCCCCATCAGCGCCACCGCGATACCGACGAAACCGGCGCCTTGTACGGGGTCAATGACCAGTCGTTCAGCCTCTCCCATCACTGAATTGATCGCCATCAGGCCCGACAATCCACCGGAAATCAGCATCGCAATCATAATAATCCGCACCGGATTAATGCCTGCATAGACGGCGGCGGTTTCTGAATAGCCATACGCGCGGATTTCATACCCCAGCCGGGTGCGCCATAGCAGCAGCCAGACCATGACACAGCAGATCACCGCCAGAATGAATGAGATATTGAGCGGGGTTGAGCGACGAAAGCCCATCCATGGAAACAGGTCATGGCCCGTCGGTAAACGCGCGCCTTCGGCAAAACGCGCGGTTTCGGGGGCCATCGACCCCGGCACACGAAAAACGTTGACCAGCAGATAAACCAGAACCGCCGAGGCGATGAAGTTGAACATGATGGTGGTGATCACAATATGGCTGCCACGTTTGGCTTGCAGATAGGCGGGGATCGCGGCCCATGCGGCGCCGAATACCGCGCCACCGATCACCGCAGCAATCAGAGCCAGCGACCAATGTGGCCAGTCAAGTGCGAGACAAACCATCGCCCCCCCAAGCCCGCCAATCGCCGCCTGACCTTCGCCGCCGATATTGAACATGC
>CBDTZA010000319.1:0-3278 GCA_965364785.1 uncultured Roseovarius sp.
AGTGATCAAGGAAGGTGACGTCTACACCAACAAGATCGTCGGCACCGCTCTGACCAATCATAGCGATGCCTATGCGCCAGAGTGCAAGATGTAAGACCACTGGCCGGGCCTGTTACAGGGCCCGGCCGATGAGCGCGCGCGCATGTCCCTGATCCTATTTATTGAACAGATGCTGAACGGGCTTCAGTTCGGCGTCATGCTGTTTTTGATGGCGGCGGGCCTGACGCTTATTTTCGGCGTCATGGGCCTTATCAATCTGGCGCATGGCTCGCTTTACATGATCGGGGCCTTTGCCGCCGCCTGGGTCGCGGGGGTGACGGGGTCGTTTCTTTTGGCGCTGGTGGCCAGCCTTGCGGCGGCGGCGGCGGCCGGTGCTCTGGTCGAGTTGACGGTGATCCGGCGCCTTTATGATCGCGATCATCTGGATCAGGTTCTGGCGACCTTCGCGCTTATCCTGATCTTCTCGGAAGGCACGCGCTGGGTCTTTGGCTCGTTTCCGCTGTTTCTGGAAATCCCGCCCTACCTTTCGGGGCCGGTGACCCTGCCGGGCGGCATTGAATATCCGCTTTATCGCCTTGCCATTATTCTGGTCGGATTACTCGTGGCGGCGGGGTTGTTTGCGCTGATCGCGCGCACGCGCATCGGTATTCAGATCCGCGCCGGGGAAAGCGACCGCGAGATGATCGCGGCGCTTGGCGTCAATATCTCGGCGCTTTACACCACCGTTTTTGCGCTTGGCGCGGCGCTTGCGGGGCTGGCCGGCGCGCTTATCGGGGCCATTCAATCGGTGCAGGTCGGCATGGGCGAGCCGGTGCTGATCCTGGCTTTTGTGGTCATTGTGATTGGCGGCATCGGGTCGATCAAGGGCGCGCTGGTGGGGGCAATCCTTGTGGGCCTCACAGATACGCTGGGGCGGATTCTGCTGCCTGCGGTTTTTGCGCAGTTCATGGACCCTCAGGCCGCCAGTTCGGTTGGGTCCTCGTTGGCGTCGATGTCGATTTATATCCTGATGGCCGGGGTGCTTGTGATGCGCCCCAGTGGCCTGTTTGGAAAGGCCTGAGATGCGCCGCGAAACCCTGCTGAACGGGGCCGTCTTTTTGGGCCTGCTGGCGGTGCCGCTCTGGGCCTGGGCGGTGGATGAGCCGTTCACCATCACGCTGGCGACGCGGGTGGCCATTCTGGCGCTGGCCGGTGTCGGGTTGAACCTTGCGCTTGGGCTTGGCGGGCTGGTCAGTCTTGGGCATGCGGTGTTCTTTGGTGTTGGCGGCTATGCGATGGGCATTCTGGCCAGCCACGCCCAGAGTTACAGCGCGCTGATCGAGTGGCCGATACTGATCGAGGGGACGAAATCCATGCCGGTGATCTGGCTGGTGGCGATGGCGGCGAGCGGTCTTGCGGCGCTGGCGATTGGCGCGCTTAGCCTGCGCACCTCGGGCGTTTATTTCATCATGATCACGCTCGCCTTCGGTCAGATGTTTTACTATTTCGCGATCAGCTGGCCCGCCTATGGCGGCGAAGACGGGCTTTCAATCTATGTGCGCAACGGCTTTCCGGGGCTCAACACGCTCGACCCGATTCAGTTTTTCGCGCTCTGTTACGTGATCCTCGGGCTGGCGCTCTGGGTGTTTTCACGGTTGTCTCGCTCGGCCTTTGGACTTGCCCTTGGCGCGGCGCGCCAGAACGCAGAGCGGGTGATGGCCGTCGGGATTGCGCCTTACCGGTTGCGGCTGGTGGCGTTTACCCTGTCGGGCGTGATCACCGGCCTTGCGGGGGCGCTTTTTGCCGATCTCAATCGCTTTGTCAGCCCGACGATGTTCAGCTGGCAAACCAGTGGCGAGATCATGGTGTTTGTCATCCTTGGTGGCGTTGCGCGGCTGTTCGGGCCGGTCATTGGTGCGGCGGTTTTTATATTTTTGGAACATGTGCTTGGCGGGCTAAGTGACTACTGGCATATCTATCTTGGCGCGGTGCTTTTGGTGGTCGTTCTCTTCGCGCGTGGCGGGATTATCGGGCTTGTTGCAGGACGCGAGCAGCGCCATGACTAGCCCGCTTTTGGACATACGCGGCATCAGCAAAGCGTTCGGCGCGGTGCAGGCTTGCGAGGATGTGTCCCTGACGCTGGAACGCGGTGAAATCCACGCTTTGATCGGCCCGAACGGGGCGGGAAAATCGACGCTGATCAAACAGATCGCGGGCAATCTTGACCCTGACTGCGGCAGCATCTGGTTTGACGGGCGCGATGTCACCGCACTTGATACGGTCGCGCGGGCGCAGGCCGGGCTTGGCCGCACGTTTCAGATTTCGTCGCTGGCGATGGAGATGAGCGTTCTGCAAAACGCTGTGCTTGGCGCCTTAGGCAAACGCAGGCGGGTGATGCGGTTTTTCCGCGATGTGATGCGTGATGCCGCCCTGTTAGAGGTTGCGCATGGGGCCCTCGACGAGGTTGGCCTAACCGAGGCCGCAAGCCAGCGAACCGCCGACCTCTCGCATGGGCAGCGCCGCCAGCTTGAGGTCGCCGTCGCCCTGACGCAATCGCCCAAGGTGTTCCTGATGGACGAACCGATGGCGGGGCTTGGCGGTGAGGGCTCGGCCCAATTGACGCGGTTTCTGAACGGCCTGCGCCCCCGCGCGCCGATCCTGTTGGTCGAGCATGACATGGATGCGGTCTTTGCCCTCGCTGACCGGATCAGCGTGCTTGTCTATGGCCGCATCATCGCCACCGGTACGCCCGATGCGATCCGGCGTGATCCAGAGGTGCGTGAGGCCTATCTTGGCGATGAGGCGCTGTCATGAGCCTGCTTCAGCTATCCAATGTATCGGCCTTTTACGGCCCCGCACAGGCGCTTTTCGACGTCAGCCTTGATCTTGAAGAGGGCGAGGTTCTGGCGCTGATGGGGCGCAACGGGATGGGCAAGACGACCACCATCAAGGTGATCTTTCGCCTGCTCAAACATCGCGCTGGAGCGGTGATGTTTGACGGGCGCGATCTTGGCCCGCTGCCCAGCCACCGCGCGGCGCGGGCCGGGCTTGGGCTTGTGCCCGAGGGGCGGCGCTGTTTTGCCAACCTCACGGTGCGCGAAAACCTGATTGCCGCCGCGCGCCCTGGCGCCTGGGATCTGGCGGGCGTGCATCGCTTCTTTCCCCGGCTGGGCGAGCGCGCCGGGCAAAACGCCGCCTCTCTGTCAGGGGGCGAACAGCAAATGCTGGCAATCGCGCGCGCGCTTATGACCAACCCGCGGGTTCTGGTGCTCGACGAGGCGACAGAGGGGCTTGCCCCG
>CBDTZA010000320.1:0-3272 GCA_965364785.1 uncultured Roseovarius sp.
CCCGGCGAGGCGACCTTCCCGGTCTCCAGCCTCGTGTGCAAAAAGGGCGGCATGGTGGTGATCTGCGCCGGGACCAGCGGGTTTAACTGTACCTTTGATGTGCGCTATATGTGGATGCACCAAAAGCGCCTGCAAGGCTCGCACTTCGCCCACCTCAAGCAGGCGGCATCGGCCAACAAGCTGATGATCGAGCGCCGGATTGATCCCTGCATGTCCGAGGTGTTCCCGTGGGATGAGATTCCCGCCGCACATCTCAAGATGCTGCGCAACGAGCATAAGCCGGGCAATATGGCGGTTCTGGTTCAGGCCCCGCGCACCGGATTGCGCACGGTCGAGGATGTGGTCGAGGCCGGCCGTTCATAATCGGCTTTGGGTTTAGCGACCTGAAACTGCCCGCGAATCGTTAGATCGGTTCGCGGGCAGTTCGCGTTGGGGCTCGATTCAATGGGATCAAATGCTTAGCCAAGACCGGCCCCGCTATTTCTGGGGAGTTGTTATTCGCGAATAACGTTATTTTTTGATACGTGTTATGATTGTATTAACCCTTTATTAACCAGTTTAACGCGAGGCTGATAGATGCGAAACGAATGGATACTCGACGTTCTTGCCGATCTACAGACATTTGCCCAGGAAAATGGGATGAGTGTTTTGGCCGAACAGCTGGATGATACACGGCTGGTGGCTGCGACCGAGCTGGCGTTGACTGGGGAAGGACATTCCGGGAATGAACGCAGCACCGCCCGTGCGGTTCGAAACGTTATTGGAGGCTTTGGAACATGCCTCTGATCTAACGGACTTGCAGAGGTTGATCGAGCAGTTCCGCGATCTTCTGAAGGTTGATCATATGGTCTATCACTGGGTCAGCGGCGCCGGTGAGCAATACGGCTGTGGCACCTATTCGCCAATCTGGGTGCAACGCTATCTTGATCAGGAATATGTGCGTGTCGATCCGGTCATTCTGGGCTGTTACAAGCGGTTTCACCCGGTGGATTGGAAGCGGCTTGATTGGTCCAGCAAGGCCGCCCGCGCCTTTCAGGTCGAGGCAATCGAATATGGTATTGGCAATCAGGGCTATTCGGTGCCTGTGCGCGGGCCAAACGGCCAGTTTGCCCTTTTTACCGTCAGCACTAATTGCGATGATGCAACCTGGGCAGACTTCACCGAAGAGCATCGGCGCGATCTGATCCTGATTGCGCATTATTTCAACCAGAAAGCGCTTGATTTCGAACCGGATCGCAACCCCGGTCAGGTACAGCCCCTGTCGCCGCGCGAGGTGGACGGGCTTACCCTTTTGGCGATGGGCTATAGCCGGGCACAGGTGGCGCAGACGCTTAGCATTTCAGAGCATACCCTGCGGGTCTATGTTGAATCGGCGCGTTTCAAGCTTGGCGCGGTCAACACGATACATGCGGTGGCGCGCGCCACCAGCCGCGGGCTGATCGTGGTGTGAGGCCACGCAAAAGGGCGCACGCGGCGCCCCTTTGCATCGGTTTCGGATCGCCCTCAGACCTTGAGGTTGGGGATGATCTGTTTCTTGCGGCTCATGATGCCAGGCAGAACAACGCTGTCGCCCGATACGGTCGCGCCGAACGATTTCTCGGCCAGGGTTTTCACCAGATCATTAGGCACCAAAAGCGTGGCTTCCTCATTGAGGATGTCGACGACGAACAACAGAACCTGATCGACGCCATCTTCGGCGGCAACCGTTGTCATCGTGCTCATCAGGCTGACCTTGCGGTCGAGCACGATCGCGGGTGCGGTGGTTTCAAGAACGCTGACGCGGAACTTAGTGTCGCCGACGTTATATTCTTTCGAATCCATCCGCAGCAATTCGGCGTCTGAAAACTCCGAGACATCGGATTTCGCCGCGAACATTTCGGCGGCATAATCGGGGATCGCGATGCCCAGATCTTCGGCCAGGGCGTGCGCGATGGCCTTGTCTTCCTGCGTCGTCGTGGGCGAGCGGAATTCAAGCGTGTCGCTGAGGATACAGGTCAGCATCGCGCCTTTGATGGCAGTCGGCATTTGTGCCATGTCCTTGCCGATCATCTTGTACATGATCGTCGCGGTGCAGGCCAAAGGCTCGATCCGGATGTCGATGGGGCCCTTGGTTTCCAGCCCGCCAACAAGCTTGTGATGGTCGATGATGCCGCGGATATCGGCGGCATTGATATCAGCCGGAAGCTCGGCCGGGTTGTTGGTGTCAACGATCACGACTGGCGCATCGGCGGCCACGCCCTGAATGATCTGGGGTTTGTCCAGCTTCCAGCGTTCCAGCATGAAAAGCGCCTCGGTGTTGGGTTCGCCCAACAGGGCGGGCGCGGCAGGGATGCCCTGCACGTCGTTCAGATACCAGGCCCAGATGATGGGCGATCCGGTTGAATCGGTGTCGGGCGATTTATGGCCGAAAACAAGTGTTGTCATGTGGGGTCAATCCTGTGCGTCTGTCTGATTTGCGCGCCTTATAGGGGGATGCGCCCGGTTTGTCACCTGGCAATGCTGCGGTGCGGCATGAATTCCACGTGCGGGCGCGGGTAAAAGCGCCGATTTTTATGGATCAATGGTGTTGACTCCGTTTCGCGTCGTGCCTAGCTATGCCTCGTTAGCACTCGGGGTGACTGAGTGCTAACGACCCCCTTGTAGGGGTCATCGGAAGAAACTTTGAGCCAAGGAGAGCCTCAGAGATGGCATTTAAACCGCTGCACGACCGCGTGCTTGTTCGCCGCGTTGAAAGCGAAGAGAAAACCGCAGGCGGGCTGATTATCCCCGACAGCGCAAAAGAAAAACCCAGCGAGGGTGAAGTTGTTTCCTGCGGCGAAGGCGCGCGCAAGGATAACGGCGAGCTGATCGAAATGGCTGTAAAAGCCGGCGACCGCATTCTGTTCGGCAAATGGTCGGGCACAGAAGTGACGATTGACAGCGAAGAGCTGTTGATCATGAAAGAAAGCGATATTCTGGGTTTGATGGCGTAAGGCCCGGTTTTCAAACCGCCTTATTGTCCGCTCAACTCTAGATATCCAAAAAACGGGAGCACCTGAAAATGGCTGCAAAAGACGTACGTTTTTCTACAGACGCCCGCAATCGCATGCTCAAAGGCGTCAACATCCTGGCCGATGCGGTCAAGGTGACACTTGGCCCCAAAGGCCGCAATGTGGTTCTGGACAAATCCTTTGGCGCACCGCGCATCACCAAAGACGGTGTAACGGTTGCCAAGGAAATCGAACTGGAAGACAAGTTCGAAAACATGGGCGCGCAGATGGTCAAAGAAGTGG
>CBDTZA010000321.1:0-3264 GCA_965364785.1 uncultured Roseovarius sp.
CGCAGGCCCCGGCTTGTGGCGCGAGCGATCCGGCGGGGCATCCCGGTGTTCGGACTGTCCAGCGCAGCCGCGCGGACCTTGC
This sequence comes from uncultured Roseovarius sp., assembly GCA_965364785.1. Lineage (GTDB taxonomy): Bacteria > Pseudomonadota > Alphaproteobacteria > Rhodobacterales > Rhodobacteraceae > Roseovarius. The sequence continues at coordinate 83 of CBDTZA010000321.1, forward strand.
AAAGCGGCTTTGCCGATCATCCGCTGACGGCCTTGTCGCAATCGGCCAGTGAGACATTGCCCGACCACGGTGATGTGGCAATGCTCGCCGATCACCTGATTTCGGCGATGGGGTTTGAACGCGGCGATGGCCCGCTTTTGGGGGCCGTCTCGCGCTTGGCGCAGCGGCTGATACGCGGCCCTGCACGCGCCCTGCTTGCTCCCTTCGCGCGCCGCATTGCCAGCCGCGATGCGCTGCGCTGCGAGCTGGACCAGCCGCAGACGATCATGTGTCTGGGCAACGGCCCGACCTCGGCCGATCCAAGGCTCGCGACCATGGCGCATGACGCGCTTTTCCGGGTCAATCATCAGTGGATGGAAGACGGTTATATGACCGGGGCGGATGTGCTTTTTGCCGGGGTCAAACGCTCGATGCGGGCGGCGGGGCCAACGCTGATCGGGGTGGCATCCCTGCGCAAGGAAGAGGCATTGCTGGGCGCGCGCCTGCTGAGCCCATGGCGCGGGCGGCTGCGCTATGTCGTGGTCGAAGAGATTGCCGATCTGGGCAACGCCCTGCACGGCCACCCGCGCCCGACCACCGGCGCGGTGATGCTGGCCGCCGCGATTGCCCTTGCCCCGCGCCGCCTGATCGTGGCGGGCATGGATATGTTCGCCGACAAGGCCGGGGCCTATCCGGGGCGCACAACTGCGGTCAACGCCTATACCGCTGCCCATGACCGGCAGACCGACGAGACCTTTATCCGCACCCATCTGGCGCATTTTGAGGGCGAGATTGTCACCCTAAGCCCCGCCTTTGCAGAGCTTGCACATAGTGTCACACAAGGCCGGTTTACGCTTGTAGACCCGCCACAGGCTTGACTCTATACGCAACGTCGAAGATGTGAAGATCGACCCCGCATGCGACGAGGTAACGAAAGGTCATTCGAGATGAAAAACCCGTACAAAACCTATTGGTATCACCGCCAGATGGCGTATTGGCTGGACAAGGATCCGGGCCGCGATTCCGGCGACATGCAGAAGATGGAAGTCATCCGCCTTGATCCCCAGCCCGGCACCAAGCCCTCGGACAAGCCAGCGGTACGGATTTTCTTAGGCACCGAGCCCGGTCAGTACCGTGCCACGCGGGTTTTTGTCTGGTCAGTGATGCAGGTCCGCGATCCGGCCAGGGCTTACGAAATTCATCTGATGTCGAATGTTGCTGGTGTTGCGCGGGTGGGCTGGAAAACCGGCTTTACCAATTACCGCTATGGGATCCCGCACTGGGCAGGCGACACTGGCCGCGCGATCTATAACGATGTTGACCAGATCTACCTCAAGGACCCGGCTGGCCTGTTTGATATGGACATGAAGGGCAAGGGCGTTCTGGCGATTTCCGTCAAGGAAAACTCGGTCATGCTGATCGACTGCGACAAGATGGCCAAGCTCTGGACGCTTGCGGATGTGGCTGCGGGCAAGAAGCACGATCACTTCAAAAGTGCGATGAACGAGGCTGGCCTGTTCGGCGAAATGCCCGGCACCTGGAATTCGCGCGACGGGGAACACCCGGTATCCGAGACCAACTGCCTGCACTATACCACCCTGCATTCGCAGCCATGGCGGCCGTTTCCCGGCTATCTGCGCTACCGCAAGGGCCCGCTCTATGACCTTTGGCACGACCTTGAGAAATCCGCCGATGCGGCCGGTTATCTGATGTTCACCAAAGAGCATCCAAGCGAGGAATTCGCCCGCCTTGTCGCCCAATATCAGCAGATGCACGATACCCCGGAAACCTTTGACGGCCATCAGATCAAAACGCATTTCGCGACCGTGGCCGGTCTGGCCCGCGCGACGGGGGCGAGCGAAATCCTCGACTATGGTTCGGGCAAGGCAACCAAGTATCAGACCATCCCCGGCGAGCCCGAGGACAGCCCCTACCGCCAGTCAGATGCACTGCCCGGCCTGCGCATCCGCGGCTTTGATCCCGACCACGCGCCCTTTGCCGATATCGGCAAGGACACCTATGGCGGCGTGATCTCGACCGATGTGGTCGAACACCTGTCACCGGCCGACGTGCCCTGGGTCATCGACGAGATGTTTTCGCGCGCCAGCGGCTTTGTGATGATTGTTGCCGCCTGTTATCCGGCGGTCAAAACGCTGCCTGACGGGCGCAATGCGCACACCACCCAGCAACCACCCTACTGGTGGCATGTGCAGATGGCGCTTGCCTCGCGCCGCTATCCCGGCGTGCGCTGGACGCTGATTGCCGAGGAAAAGGCCAAGCTTGGGCGCAGGCAGAACGTGTTCACCGAAGCCTCAGCCTCGCCGCTGGATTGACGGCAGGCCCGCCATGATCCGTTCGGACCCAAAGTGAGTCATAAGGACATTCACCGCCGATTTTTGCACAATGCCAGCATGATTGTTGGCAGCAGGGTGGTTTTCGGCCTGCTGAATCTTGGCACCAATGCGATCATCCTGCGGGTCTATGGCGCTGCCGATCTTGGCATGGTGATGCTGCTGATCGCCTATATCCGGGTGTTCGCCGAAGTGGCGAAATTCGAATCATGGCAGGCGGTCCTGCGCTTTGGCGTGATTGCGCAGGAACGGGGTGAAGACGATAATCTGCGCCGGTTGATCGGGCTTGCCCTTGGCATTGATTTCATCACCATGCTTCTGGCCATTGTCGTCTCGATCCTGCTGATCCCGCAGGCGGCGATCTGGTTTGGCTGGAGTGAGCAGGTCACCGCACTGGCCCCCTGGTTCATGATCCTGGTTATTTTCCTGACCAATGCCACCTCGAACGGGGTGCTGCGGCTGTTTGATCGGGTCGAGATACTGGCGCTGCAACACGGGCTGAACGCGGTCATTCGGATGGTGCTGGTGCTGTTTGCCGTGATGCTGGGTGGGGCGGTTGTGCATCTTGCGATGGCGTGGTTTGCGGGCTTTGTGATCAGTGGCGCGATGACCATGGCGGTTTGCGCCTACGAGTTGATCAAGCGCGATCTGCGGCCAAAGTTTTCGTTGAATTGGCGCAAGACCGGCGCGCTTTTCCCCGGCATCTGGCATTTCCTGATGATGTCGAATCTGATCAGCACCGGGCCGCTGGCAGTGAACCATTTGACGACGCTGTTCGTCGGGGCGCAACTGGGGCCGGCACAGGCGGCGGTGCTTCAGCTTGCCCGTCAGCTTTCCACAGGTATTTCAGGC
>CBDTZA010000322.1:0-3255 GCA_965364785.1 uncultured Roseovarius sp.
GGCTGGTGCGGGTGGTCAAACTGACCGGGTTTGTCAATTCCACCGCCGATTTCATCGACCAGCCGCAGGTGATCAACGGTGCCTCGGATTTCATCGGCGAGGCGCTTGGCGATGCGGGTAAACATGCGCGCGCGGCCGTGTCGGCCCCGTCGCTGCCGTTTGGTGTGGCGGTTGAAATCGACGGGGTGTTCCAGATCAGATGACGGCCCTGTCAGAGGTGTTTTTTAGCCGCCCGCTCGCGCATCGCGGGTTGCATGACGTGGCGGATGGGCGACCCGAGAATTCGCGTGCGGCGATCCGCGCGGCGATTGCGGCAGGCTATGGCATTGAGATTGACCTGCAACTGTCGCGTGACGGGCGCGCGATGGTGTTTCACGACTACGATCTTGGCCGGTTGACCGGCGTCAAAGGCCCGGTACGGCAACGCGATGCGGCTGATCTTGCGCAAATCCCGCTTTTGGGTGGCGATGAGGGCCTTCCCGACTTTGCCGAAATACTGGCATTGGTCGCGGGCCGCGTTCCGCTTCTGGTCGAGCTCAAGGATCAGCACGGCCAGATGGGCGATACCGATGGCATGCTTGAACAGGCCACTGCGCACTGTCTTGCGGGCTATGTCGGCCCGGTCGCGGTGATGTCGTTCAACCCGCATATGGTTGTTCGCATGGCGACCCTTTTGCCGGACGTGCCGCGCGGTCTTGTCACCTGCGGCTATACCGCAGAAGATTGGCCCATGCTGCGCGCCGAGACCCGCGCGCGGCTTCGGGGTATTCCCGATTACGGCACGACCGGATCGGTCTTTGTCAGCCATGATATCGACGATCTCGACAATCCGCGCCTTGCTGAACTCAAGGCTGACGGTACCGGTCTTCTCTGCTGGACCGTGCGCTCGCCCAAAGCCGAGGCCGCAGCGCGCAAAACCGTAGATAACATCACCTTCGAGGGCTATCTTCCCACGCCCCCCGCTTGATCCGCGTGCAAAGCGGTCCAGATAGGAGAGGCGAGGAGAGAACGGCGGGGCCAATGACGCAAAGCGAGGTAGTGATTAACCTGCACGACGCTCTGGCGCAGATCGGGCCTGAGGCCTGGGATGCCTGCGCCTGTCCCGAGGCCACAGGCGGCGCGCGCGCGAATGATCCCTTTACCACCTATCGGTTTCTGAAAGCGCTGGAAGACAGCCGCTCGGTCGGTGTTGGAAGCGGCTGGCAACCGCATTACATGACCGCCGAGGCCGACGGGCAAATCATCGCCTGCGCGCCGCTGTATCTCAAATCCCATAGTCAGGGCGAGTATATTTTCGATCACAACTGGGCCGATGCCTATGAGCGCGCAGGCGGGCGCTATTACCCCAAGCTTCAGATTGCGGTGCCGTTTACCCCGGTCACCGGGCGGCGGCTTTTGGTGCGTCCGGGCTTCGAGGATATCGGCCGCGCCGCCCTTGTGCAGGGCGCGGTCGAGACCGCCGGGCGCAATGCGCTGTCGTCGCTGCACCTTACCTTTTGTACCGAAGACGAGGCCCGCGCCGGGGCTTTGATGGGCCTGATGGCGCGCAAGACCCAGCAATATCATTGGGTCAATTGCGGCTACGGCGATTTTGACAGTTTCCTGGCCGATCTGTCGTCACGCAAGCGCAAAACCATCCGCAAGGAACGCGCCCGTGCGCAGGCCTTTGGTGGCGAGATTGAAATGCTCACCGGCGATCAGATCAAGCCGCATCACTGGGATGCGATCTGGGCGTTTTATCAGGATACCGGCGCGCGCAAATGGGGTACGCCTTACCTTACACGGGCATTCTTTGATCTGGCCCATGAGCGTCTGCGCGATGATATCCTGCTTGTGCTGGCCCTGCGCGACGGGCGCGTTGTGGCGGGCGCGATGAACCTGATTGGCGCCTCGGCACTTTATGGCCGATACTGGGGCTGCATCGAGGATCACCCCTGCCTGCATTTTGAGCTATGCTATTACCAAGCCATGGATTTCGCCATTGCACAGGGCCTTGATCGGGTAGAGGCTGGTGCGCAGGGTGAACACAAGCTTGCGCGCGGTTATCTGCCGGTCGGCACCCATTCGTTGCACTGGTTGCGCGACGAGGCCTTCGCCGAGGCGGTTGCGCATTACCTTGAGGCCGAGCGCGCAGCGGTGGACGAGGATATCGAGATCCTCACAAGCTATGGCCCGTTCCGCAAAACCGATATGGAGGATCACGAATGAGCGAACATCTAAGCGAGACCGCCCGCAAAACCACGCTAACGCCGCTGCTTGAGAATGGCTGGGCGCTGGATGAAGAGCGCGATGCGATCTCCAAAGAGTATAAGTTTCGCGATTTCGTCGAGGCCTTCGGCTTTATGACCCGCGCCGCGATCTGGGCCGAGAAATGGAACCATCACCCGGAATGGTTCAATGTTTACAACAAGGTAAAGGTGGTCCTGACCACCCATGATGTCGATGGGCTTAGTGCGCTTGACCTGAAACTTGCGCGCAAGATGGACGGGCTGGCCGAGTGATCGCGCGCATGTGCGTGACAGGCTAACCATGTCGCGCGCCCCGATCCTGCCCGCCGCACAGGCCGCGCATAATATTGCGATCTATCCGTGGTTTCGCTTTTGCCAAAGCCTGATCTTCTGGCAGGCGGTCTGGTTTCTCTATTTTCAGGCGCAACTCTCGGCCACCGAGGCGATCCTGCTCTATGCCATCTATGACGTCGGCACCACCGCGCTAGAGGTGCCGTCGGGCTATATGTCCGACCGGCTGGGGCGGCGCTTTACCCTTGTGGCCTCGGCTCTGGCCGGGCTTGCGGGTGCGGTCTTGCTGGCGCTTGGCAATGATTTTACCACCTTTGCCTTCGCGCAGATTCTGCTGGGGGCAAGCATGGCCTTTGCCTCGGGCACTGACAGCGCCATGCTCTACGAATCTCTTGTGGCCGCCGGTCGCAAGGCCGAGGTGGAACAGCAAGAACTCAGGGCCTGGCGGTTTTCCTTCACTGCTCTGGCGCTCTCCGCCGTGCTTGGCGGCGCTTTGTCAACCCTCGCCCCCACCGCGCCGTTTTACGCGGGTGCGCTTGCCTTTGGCGGGGTGCTCCTGCTTGCCCTGCGCTTTTACGAGCCGCCCAAGTCCGGCACGCCCTTGCCCGAAGGCGCCGAGGTGATGCGGCTGCACTCTCTGAAATCCGCGCTGACTCAGCCGGTTTTGATGTGGCTCTTTGCGCTAAGCGTGCTGATGTACGGCTTTAGCCATCTGCCCTTTGTCTTTGGCCAGCCC
>CBDTZA010000323.1:0-3249 GCA_965364785.1 uncultured Roseovarius sp.
GGCTTTCATCACCAGATTGCTGGCATCAACCGGCACCCCCGCCGCCATCGGACCAGTGACCGTTAGGCGGGTTGTCGCGGCGGGGCGCACGGTAATCCTGTCACCAAAACCGGCAAAGACCACAAGCGAATCGAGCCGGTGATAGCCATCATCCCGGCGGCCCGTCACATGCAGTGTCAGATTGATCTTGGCCGGGGCGACCCCCTCAACCACCGTCATTCACAACCTTCAGGGGCGGCGCGCCTTCGTCGGCCAAAACCTTGTCGAGACCGACCTCTAACTTGGCGCGAATGCGGTCGGCATCCACATCAGTGGACGGCGTGCTATCGTGAAGCGACAGGGCGCGGCGCCATTGAAAGCGCGCCTCGACCTTGCGGTTAACGGCCCAGAGAACATCGCCCAGATGGTCGTTGACCACCGGATCGACCGCCATCAATTCGGCGGCGTGTTCCATATGCACAATCGCCTCGTCATAACGGCCCATCCGGTAAAGAACCCAGCCAAGCGAATCGACGATATAGCCACTGTTGGGCTGGGCGGCGACCGCGCGCTCGATCATGCCAAGCGCCTCGTCAAGGTTGATGTGCTTTTCCACCATCGAATAGCCGAGATAGTTTAGCACCTGCGGATGATCCGGGTTGAGTTCAAGCGCGCGGCGAAAATCGGCCTCGGCCTTGTCCCAGTTACCCAGCCGCTCATGGCTTATGGCGCGGGCGTAATGCACGAACCACTGATCGGTGTCGCGTTCGGCATAAAGCGCCAGCGCCTTGTCATAGGCGGCCACAGCGGCGGGAAAATTCTCAAGCTCGCGGTAAAGATCGCCCGCCGCCACATGCACGGTCGGCAGATCAGGATAGCTTTGCGCCAGCTGCTCCAGCACCTCGATGGCGGCGTCGGTTCGGCCTGCGCGGCGCAACACATCGCTGCGGCCCAGTTCGGCGGCATGAAACGACGGATGATCGCGCGGCACCTTCTTGAAGGCCTCAATCGCAAGATCATGGCGTTCCATCTGTTCCAGAAGTTCGGCGCTCATGATCACCGCGTCGATGTGATCGGGTTTGATTGCCTCGGCAACGCGGGAATAGAGCAGGATATATTCGTCATTAGCGTCCTGCATAAGGGCACGACCAAGCGAATAGAACACCTCGGCGATGCCATCACCGGCATTGGTGATCTGGCCGAAAGGCACGCGTTTGCCCACCTCAAGATCGGCGCGCAGCGTGGCGATTTCGGGGTCAAGATCGGTGCCGAACGTGTCGTCGATCACGGTGATGGCGCGACCTTGTGCATCAAGTTGGCTTAGCACTTGGGCCCAGGCGATAACGCCGCGGCGGGTGCGTTGCATCGGGCCGTCGGCCTCGCCGGAAAAGACCTTGTCGGCGCCTTCAAAATCACCGACCGAGGCCAGCGCAAGCGCCTTGTGATAGATCGCAAAACTGCGCAGCCCGCGTTCTTCGGCGACCGCATCAAAGCGTTCCAGCGCGGCGGTCATATCACCCTTGCCCAAATGGGCCCAGGCCGCAATCAGCCCATCGGCCAACGCGCCAACACCGCGATCACTCTGAACGCGGGCTAAAATCGCATCGTATTCCTGTTTAAGGGTTTCATCCGCCACAAGCGCCATCTGTGCCACCTGACTGCGCAATCCGTCACCCTCGATCTTGCGGGCAATGGCCACGGCGCGATCCAGCTGACCAAGCGCCAGATAGGCAATTGTCGCATTTTCAAGGATGGCGGGGTTTGACGGATCTTTGGTCAGAACCTGTGCGTAATACTGCGCGGCGGCGGCAAAATCGCCCTGATAGCGGGCTTGGCGGGCGGCCAGATAGGCACCGCTTGGTTCTGATGCCAGAACCGGAAGCGTGGTGGCCTGCAAAACAGCGACGATTGCGAAGACCGAAAGGGATTTTATTTTCACGCGAAGCTGCCTTTTATCATCTGGATTTGACCCAAAGGTAATATGCCAGCCCCCCCAAGGCAATGCGGCGCGGCCCATTTGCCGCGCCGCCGCCTGTTATTCACGCGATGGTTACATATTGGGATAGTTTGGCCCATCGCCGCCCTGCGGCGTGACCCAGTTGATATTCTGGCTGGGGTCCTTGATATCGCAGGTTTTGCAATGCACGCAGTTCTGGAAATTGATGACAAAGCGCGGGTCTTTGCCCTCTTCGCGCACCACCTCATAAACACCGGCCGGGCAATACCGCTGTGCTGGCTCGTCATATTTTGGCAGGTTCACGCCGATCGGCACCGACGCATCCTTGAGGTGAAGATGCGCGGGCTGGCTTTCTTCGTGGTTGGTAAAGGAAAACGCCACATTGGTCAGGCGGTCAAAGCTTAGCTTGCCATCAGGTTTGGGATACTCGATCGGCTTGTGTTTGCTGGCGGGTTCGGTTGCGGCGGCGTCGGTCTTGCCATGCCCCAGCGTGCCAAGAAGAGAAAAGCCGATCGTGTTGGTCCACATGTCGAACCCACCCAGACCAAGCGAGGTAAACAGGCCGTATTTCGACCACAGCGGCTTGACGTTGCGCACCTTCTTGAGGTCCTTGCCAATCGCACCGCCGCGCACGTCGCTCTCGTATGTGGCAAGCTCGTCACCGGCGCGACCTGCGGCCAATGCGGCGTGGGCGGCTTCGGCGGCGGCTTTGCCGGACAGCATGGCGTTGTGGTTGCCCTTGATGCGCGGCACGTTGACCATGCCCACCGAACACCCCAGCAGGGCCACGCCGGGCGCGACCATCTTGGGCATCGACTGAAACCCGCCTTCGGAAATAGCGCGCGCGCCATAAGCGACGCGTTTGCCGCCTTTAAGCAGATCGGCCACCATCGGGTGATGCTTGAAGCGCTGGAATTCCATATAGGGAAACAGATGCGGGTTTTTATAGTTCAAATGAACCACAAAGCCGACATAGACCTGATTGTTTTCAAGGTGATAGATGAACGACCCACCGCCCGCATTCTTGCCAAGCGGCCAGCCCATCGTGTGGGTGACGGTGCCGAGGCAGTGCTTTTCTGGGTCAATCTCCCAGATTTCCTTCATGCCAAGGCCGAATTTCTGCGGCTCTTTGCCGGCCGAAAGGTCATATTTGGCGATCACTTCCTTGGCCAGAGACCCGCGCACGCCCTCGGAGAGGAACACGTATTTGCCGTGCAATTCCATGCCCGGCTCATAATTTGACCCCGGTGTGCCGTCAGCCACCAGACCCATCTCGCCCGCAACCACGCCTTTGACTTCGCCATTGTCGCCAA
>CBDTZA010000324.1:0-3247 GCA_965364785.1 uncultured Roseovarius sp.
TGGGTCGAGTTCACGCCTGACCGCCCGCTGATCAACGTCAGCCAGGCCGCCCCGGTCGAGCCCCCGCCAGAGGCGTTGCGCCGGGTCGTGGCCGAGGCCGCGCTGGAACGTCCCGAGGCGCATCTTTATGGACCGGTCCTTGGCCTGCCCGAGTTGCGCCACGAAGTGGCCAAGCAATGGAGCGGGTCTTATGGCGGTGCCCTTGCGGCGGAGAATGTCGCCATTACCTCGGGCTGTAATCAGGCGTTTTGCGCCGCGATCACATCGCTTTGCGGCGAGGGCGACGAGGTGATCGTGCCGACGCCCTGGTATTTCAACCATAAAATGTGGCTCGACATGGCCGGTGTGCGCTCTGTCGCCTTACCCGCTGGCGCCGGATTGTTGCCCGACCCGGATCAGGCGGCCGCGCTTATCACGCCAAGGACCCGCGCCATCGTGCTGGTGACGCCCAACAATCCGGGCGGTGTCGAATATCCCGCCGAGCTTGTGCGCGCCTTCTTCGATCTGGCGCGCTCCTGCGGTATCGCCCTGATCGTGGATGAAACCTATCGCGATTTTGACGCGCGACCGGGCGCGCCGCATGACCTTTTTCACGATCCTGACTGGCATGACACGCTGGTTCAGCTTTATTCCTTTTCCAAGGCCTACCGCCTTACCGGGCACCGCGTTGGGGCCATGGTCGCAAGCCCGGCGCGCCTTGCCGAGGCCGAAAAGTTCCTTGATACCGTCACCATCTGCCCCAACCAGCTTGGCCAGATCGCGGCCCTCTGGGGGATGCAGAACCTTGGCCAATGGCTTGCGGGCGAACGCGCCGAGATCCTGGACCGGCGGGCCGCGATCCATGACAATATGCCCAAACTCGCCGCACAGGGCTGGCGGCTTTTGGGCTGTGGCGCCTATTTCGCCTATATGGCGCATCCTTTCGCCCTGCCCTCGGATCAACTTGCGCCAAAACTGGTCTCAGAGGCGGGCATCCTGCTGTTGCCCGGCACCATGTTTCAGCCCGAAGATCACCCTTCGGGGCAGCGCGAATTGCGCGTCGCCTTTGCCAATCTGGACCGCGCCGGGATCACCACGCTGTTTGAGCGGCTGGACGGGCTGTGCTGGCCTCTTGCCCCGGCGACTGGCAACGCGTAGACAGTCGCGCAAGCGCGGTTTCAGACAAGACGTACAGGGGGTCACATGGCGGGCAACGGCATCACGAAAACACTGGTCTGGATCCTGATGGGCCTGCTGGTCGTCGGGCTTGGCGGCTTTGGCGCAACCAACCTGTCGGGCAATGTCCGCAGTATCGGTTCCGTGGGTGAGACAGATATCGACATCACCACCTATGCCCGCACCCTGCAAAACGAAATTCGCGCGCTTGAGGCCGAACGTGGCGAACCGATAAGCTTTGCCCGCGCGCAGGCGCTTGGGGTGGATCAGGCGGTTCTGTCGCGGCTTGTCTCCTCTGCCGCGCTGGAAGATGAAACCGCCCGTGTCGGCATTTCCATCGGCGACGAAAACCTGCGCGATCAGATCGTCGGAATCCCTGCCTTTCAGGGCCTCGACGGATCGTTTGACCGCGAGGCCTATACCTTTGCCCTGCAACAGGCCGGCCTGAACGAGGGCCGCTTTGAGCACAATATTCGCGCTGAGACCGCCCGCACCTTGTTACAGGCGGCGGTGGTGTCGGGGGTTCAGGTGCCGACGTCCTATATGGACGCCATGCTGACCTATCTGTCGGAACGCCGCAGCATTGCCTTTGCAACGCTTGATCGCACCGATCTGGCAACCGGTCTTCCGGTGCCGTCCGAACAGGATCTGAAAACCTATCATCAGGGCCACCTGCCCGATTTTACCACGCCCGAAGCCAAAAAGATCACCTATGCCTGGATCACCCCGACGATGATCCTCGATACGGTCGAGGTTGATGAGGCCGCGCTGCGCGAGGCCTACGCCGACCGCGAGGCCGAGTTCAATTTGCCCGAACGCCGTCTGGTCGAGCGTCTGATCTTTTCTGATACCGAGGCGGCACAAACGGCGCTGAACCGGATCAATGACGGCATCATGTTTGAAATGGTGGTGTCTGAGCGTGGGCTGGACATGTCGGATGTCGATATGGGCGATGTCTCTGCCGCCGATATCGGGCCTGCGGCTGATCTGGTCTTTGGCGCCACTGCGGGCGACGTGGTTGGCCCCGCCGAGACCGACCTTGGCCCGGCGCTTTTCCGGGTGAATGCGGTGCTTGCGGCCGAAACCACCAGCTTTGAAGAGGCCGAGCCAGAGCTGCGCACCGCACTTGCCGCGGATCGGGCACGCCGGGTGATTGACGCACAGATCGACCGGGTTGATGACCTTCTGGCCGGTGGCGCGACCCTTGAGGAAATCACCGGTGAGACCGACCTTGAGCTTGGTCAGATCGACTGGCACCCCGGCATGACCGAAGAGATTGCCGCCTATGACGCCTTCCGCACCGCCGCCGCCGAAGTGGCGACCGGGGACTATCCCGCGGTGCAAAAGCTTGAGGATGACGGCATTTTCGCCATTCGCCTTGACGCCATCGACGAGCCGCGCATTCAGCCGCTTGAAGATGTACGTGACGCGGTGGTGCAGGGCTGGCGCACGCAAGCCACGCTTGAGGGGCTGCGCGCGCAGGTCGAGGGCCAGGTGGAACAGCTGCGCACTGGCGCCACGTTTGAGGATCTCGGGCTTGAGACAACCGTGGTTGATGACCTCACCCGCCGCAGCTATCAGCCCGAAGCCCCGGCCGAATTCATCGACACCGTGTTTGGCATGGAAAAGGGCGAGGTGCGCGTGATTGAGGGCGCTGGTCGTCTGTTCGTGCTGCGGCTTGACGATATCCTGCCGCCTGCCGAAGAGGATGAAGACCTCCAGAGGCTGCGCGACGCCCTGCGCGATCAGGTGGCCGCTGATCTTAGTCAGGACCTGTTTCAGGTGCTGGCCGATGATATCCGAAGCCGCGCCGGTGTGACGCTTGATCAGGCCGCCATGAATGCCGTGCATTCCAATTTCAACTAAGGATCTGGTGCCTTGGATCTGACCCCGTCATTCACAGACTTTGCCCGCGCCTATGAGGCCGGTGAAAATCAGGTCGTGCATGCCCGTCTTGCCGCCGATCTCGACACGCCGGTGTCGTTGATGCTCAAGCTGACGGGGGCAGCACGCGATGCCTTCATGCTTGAATCCGTAACCGGCGGCGAAGTGCGCGGGCGCTATTCGATCATCGGGATGAAGCCCGATCTGA
>CBDTZA010000325.1:0-3216 GCA_965364785.1 uncultured Roseovarius sp.
CTTCAAATAGAGCGCGCCCAACAATATCCTGTCATCCGGGGCGCGATCAGCATTCACAGCCCTGGTAAAGGCCTCTGCATTGGTCAGGTCCACGGTATGGGACAAGTAATAATGCGGGATTTCTCGTTTGGAATGGGTCATCGCGGCTGCGATAGCGGCGCGCATGTCGGTTTGCGCAGGGGCTTGATCTTTGTCGCCCAGAGCCTTGATGTCGGACCGGGTGATCGGTCTGCCCGGTCTGCGCGAAAATCTGCGCAGGTCAATCCCGGTTTGCGCCGCCAGTCGGCGCGCCGCAGGGCTTATGCGTTGGCGCGGCGAGATGGCTGTTGCGCCTGGCGTGGCGCGGTCTTCAGGCATTGGGATTTCGGGAAATGGCACCTCCGGTATCGGCACTTCCGGGCCCGGCCCTTGGGGCGACGGGTCTTGCGGGGCAGGGGCTTCGGGCGGTGTCGGGGCCGGTGTCGGGTCGTGGGGCTGGGGCGCTTCGGGCTCTGGTGCATCTGGCGTGTCGGACTCTGCGACGGCGCTGTCCTTCGCCGTTCGGATCGTCGCCAACGGCGTGCCAACGGGGACTTTTGTGCCAAGATCGACCAGCCAGTCATCTAATATCCCATCTTGGAAAACTTCGATCTCGATCACGCCTTTCTGGGTCTCGACGGCGGCAATGACATCGCCTCGTCGCACGCTGTCGCCGGGCGACATCAACTGTTCAACCAATTTTCCGGCCTCCATATCTGCGCCAAGTGAGGGCATGAGAAACGCGCTCATGGCTGGGTGTCCATAATTTGTCTGACCGCCGAAATGATCTTGGCGGTCTGGGGGATGGCCGCCTGTTCCATATGCTGCGCATAGGGGATCGGCACCTCTTCGCTACAGACACGGGCAAGGGGGGCGTCCAGTTCAAAGAACGCATCCTCGGCCAGCCGCATGCCGATCTCGGCTGCCAAGCTGCCGCTTTTCCATCCTTCATCGACCATCACCGCGCGGCGGGTTTTCGTGACCGATGCAATGATTGTTGTCATGTCGAGCGGTCGCAGGCTGCGCAAATCAATGACCTCTGCCGAGATGCCCTCGCCCGCCAGTTGATCGGCGGCCTCGAGCGTCTTGAACAGCGAGCCGCCATAGGTGATCAGCGACACATCCGTGCCATCCTGGCGGATCGCGGCGCGGTCGATATCCACGGGGCCTGCATTTTTAGCAATCTCACCCTCGCGGTTATAGAGCATGACGTTCTCGAAAATCAGGACCGGATCGGGGTCTTGCAACGCGGTCCAGAGCATGCCGCGCGCGTCCTCCATCGTTGCGGGGGCCAGCACGCGCAATCCGGGAATATGGGCATACCAGCCCTCAAGCGAGTGTGAATGCTGCGCCGCAAGTTGTTTGCCGGCCCCCGTCGCCATGCGGATCACCAGCGGCACGCCAAACTGATTGTTCGACATATGGCGCAGGGTTGCGGCGGTGTTCAGGATCTGATCGAGGGCCAGAAGCGAGAAATTTACCGTCATCACCTCGACAATCGGGCGCAATCCGGCGATGGCGGCGCCGATCCCGGCACCGGTGAACCCGGATTCCGACAATGGCGTGTCGCGGATACGGTCGGGGCCGAACTGATCCAGCAGGCCCTTGCTGACGGCATAACACCCGCCATAGTGCCCCACATCTTCGCCCATCAGAAAAACCTTCGCATCGCGGGTCATGGCATCGACAATCGCGCCTCTGACGGCGTCGCGATAGGTTGTCGTGATCATCGGGCCGGGTGTCGCGGGTTCGGGCGGCGCCGGACGGTCGGGCGACATGACAAACTGCGTCAGGGTTTCCAATGGCTCGTCCGTTCCGGCCTCGGCAAAGGCAACTGCCCCGGCAATCTCATCGTCGACCTCGACGATGATCTTCGAGACCTCGTCCGAGTGCAGCAGCCCGCTTTGATCCAGCCAGGTCTGAAACCGCAGAATGGGCCCCTTTTCCCGCCATTCCGCGATCTCTTCCTTGGAGCGGTAGAGTTGTGCGTCAAACATCGAATGGGCGCGGAAACGGTAGGTGCGGCATTCAAGAAAATAGGGCGTGCCGGTCTTTGCGATGTGGCTCAAGGCGCGGCGTGCAGCGACCTCGACGGCGACGACATCCATTCCGTCGACGGATTCGCTTTTGATGCCGTAACACGCGGCTTTTTCGCTGATATCGGTTTGGGATTCAGACAGGCGCAAGGCCGTGCCCATGGCATAGCCGTTGTTTTCGCAGACAAACAGGACGGGCAGGTGCCAGAGTGCTGCAAGATTGAGGCTTTCGTGAAATTCGCCCTCTGCGACGGCCCCTTCGCCGCAAAAGCAGGCCGTCACGCTGTTGGTTCCCTCCATCCGGTCCGCCAGACCGAGGCCCACCGCCATCGGCAACCCGCCCCCCACGATCGCGTTGCCCCCGTAAAACAGGTGGTCGCGGCTGAACAGATGCATCGAGCCGCCGCGCCCGCCCGCACAGCCCTGGGCCTTGCCGTACATTTCGGCCAGAATGCTGCCCATCGGGATGCCGCGTGCCAATGCGTGGCCGTGTTCGCGATAGGTCGCCACCACCCGGTCCTGCGCGGTGAGCAGGGGAATGATGCCCGCGGCAATGGCCTCTTCGCCGTCATAAAGATGCAGAAAGCCCCTGATTTTCTGTTGGGTATACAACTCAGCGCATTTGTCCTCGAACCGGCGAATGCGGATCATCGCCTTGAGCAGATCGCGCACATGGTCATGGCCGAGGTGGGGTTTGAGAGGGGGTCCTGTCATTGCTCATCACTTTCCAATGTTGAGATATCGCCTTCTGGCAGGCCCAGTTCGCGCGCTTTCAACAAGCGCCGCATGATCTTTCCGCTACGGGTTTTCGGCAGGTTCTTGCGAAACACGATTTCCTTGGGCGCAACGGCGGGGCCAAGCCGTTTTCGGGCATGACCGCTCAGCTCAAGCAGCAGATCATCGGTGGGCGCAAAGCCCGGTTTCAGCGCGACAAAGGCTTTGACGCGTTCGCCGGCCGTTTCATCGGGCACGCCGATGACGGCGACCTCGGCCACGGCCGCGTGTTCCATGAGCGCGCTTTCAACCTCGAACGGGCCAATCAGATGTCCCGCGCTCTTGATCAGATCGTTGCTGCGGCCCACAAACCAATAGTATCCGTCACCATCGCGCATCGCCAGATCACCACTTAGATACCAGCCGTCGCGAAAGCATTTTAGATACC
>CBDTZA010000326.1:0-3215 GCA_965364785.1 uncultured Roseovarius sp.
CCACCTCGCGCGCATCCTCAAGCGAGGCCTCAGAGGTATATTCAGAGGGCAGCATGACACAGCGGACATTTTGCGCGCCAATCGCATCTACCGCGATGGTGGCGACAATCGCGCTGTCGATCCCGCCCGAGAGACCCAGAAGCACCTTGGAAAACCCGGTCTTGCGCAGGTAATCGCGCAGGCTCAGGACCATGGCGTTGTAATCTTGCTCGAGCGCATCCGGCAGCATTGCCAACGCTCCCTGCTCGGCGGTCCAGCCATCCGGCCCGCGCCGCAGGTCAAGATGCGCGATTGCCTCTTCAAACATCGGCATCTGTAACACCAGCGCGCCACCGGGATTGAGCACAAAGCTGCCACCATCAAACACCTGATCGTCCTGCGCGCCCACCAGATTGAGATAAATCAGCGGCAGGCCGGTTTCCACCACCCGCGCCACCATCAGGTTCTGGCGCAGATCCATCTTGTCGCGGTAATGCGGCGATCCATTTGGCACGAGCAGAAACTCGGCCCCCGTTTCGGCCAGCGTTTCGGCGACATCCTCGTGCCAGCTATCTTCGCAAATCGGGCTTCCGATGCGCACACCGCCCACCGAATAGGGCCCGCCGACCGGGCCGGATTGATAAATGCGCTTTTCATCAAACACGGTTTCATTGGGCAGGTGGTGCTTGAGCACTCGCGCCGTGATTTCACCGCCCTGCAGGATGTAATAGGCGTTATAAAGCCCAACGCCCTCTAGCGCCGGACCGCCGATCGCGATGGCCGGCCCCTCGGCACAGTCACGCGCAAGCGTCTCGATCATCGCAATCGCCGCCTGATGAAAGGCCGGCTTTTGCACAAGATCCTGGGTGTTGTAGCCGGTGATGAACATCTCGGGAAAGGCAACAAGATCGGCACCCGCCTCGCGCGCGGTTGCCCATGCGCTACGCGCCAAGGCGGCGTTGCCGTCAAGGTCGCCCACGGTCGGGTTCAACTGTGCCAGTGTCAGGCGAAACCTGTCAGACATATGCATGCCCCTTGCTGCTGTTCACGCCTGATTTAGCAGATCACCGCGCGAGGGAAAGCCGATTTGCCCAAAACCCGTTGTCAGCCCCTGTCGCGTCCACTAGATTTGCCAGAGCCGCCGTTCAACCAGGCGGGATAGGGCATCGGGGCAATTATGAACTTTTCGCTGACACGAACCGTGATTTTCGCCATCGCGCTTTGCGGGGCAAGCGCCGCATTTGCGCAGGATGGCGAGGTGGGTGTAAAGCAATATGACGATGGCGGCACCTATGAGGGCACGTTCAAAAACGGCCTTCAGCATGGCACTGGCACCTATACCCTGCCCAATGGCTATGAATATTCCGGTGAATGGATTGATGGTGAAATCAAGGGAAAAGGCGTGGCACGTTTCCCCAACGGGTCGGTCTATGAGGGCGAATTTGCCCGCGGCAAGCCCAATGGCGTCGGCAAGATCGTGTTCACCGATGGCGGCACCTATGAAGGCAGCTGGGCCGACGGCAAAATCACCGGTCAGGGCGTGGCGGTCTATGCCAATGGCGTGCGCTTTGAGGGCGGGTTTCGCAACGCGATGCATGACGGGCGTGGCCGCATGGAATCACCGGGCGGTTACGTCTATGATGGCGATTGGGTCAACGGCGTCAAGGAAGGCAGTGCCAAGATCACCTATCCTGATAGCGCAGTTTATGAGGGCGCGGTGGCGCGCGGTGCACGCGAAGGTCAGGGCAAGCTGACCATGCCGGACGGGCTCATCTATGAGGGCACTTGGCGCGCGGGCCAGATTGATGGCCAGGGCAAACTTATTCAGCCCAATGGCGATATCTATGAGGGCGATCTTGTCGCCGGTCAGCGCGAAGGCACCGGCCGTGTCACCTATGAAAACGGCGATATCTACGAGGGCGCGTTCAAGAATGACCGCCGCCACGGACAAGGCACCTTCACCGGCACCGATGGCTATGAATATACCGGGTCCTGGGTGGCGGGCAAAATCTCGGGTGAGGGGCGCGTCACCTATCCTGACGGCTCGGTCTACGAGGGCGCGTTTCGCGATGACCTTGCCAATGGCGAGGGCAAAATCATCTATCCTGACGGCTCGACCTATGAAGGGTCATGGGTCGGCGGCGTGATTGAGGGCGCGGGGCGCGCAACCTATCCCAACGGGCTTGTCTATGAGGGCGAGTTTCAGAATGCCCGCAACCATGGTCAGGGCGTGATGACCTATGCCGATGGCTACCGCTATGAGGGCGAATGGCGCGATGGCCAGCGCGACGGTCAGGGCGTCGCCACCTATCCCGATGGCACCGTTTATAGCGGCGAATTTACCGGCGGACAGCGTCACGGTCAGGGAAAAATAGTTATGCCAGATGGGTTTATCTATGAAGGCACCTGGCAGAATGGCGAGATTTCCGGTCAGGGCACCGCCACTTATGTCAATGGCGATGTCTATGAGGGCATGTTCCGTCAGGGCAAGCGTCAGGGCGAAGGCACGATGCGCTATGCCACAGGGCAAGAGGCCAGTGGCGAGTGGCAGGACGGCGCGCTGAGCGACAACACGACCCCCGCCGAGGCCGCCACAGAGGCCCCGGCCCCCGCTCCGTCCGAGTGATCAGACCACCCTGCCCGCATCGAGATCGCCCAAGGTCCGCGCGGCCCCGTCAAGCACGGCGGCTTTACGGGCCTCCTCCATCTTGTCCCAAGTGTGATAGATCGGCCCCATACGCGGATTTTTGGCAAAACGATCCCGGTGACGGTGCAGGAAATCCCAATATAACAGGTTGAACGGACAGGCATCTTTGCCGGTCTTTTCCTTGACCGAATAGGTGCAGCCCGCGCAATAGTCGGACATCTTGTTGATGTAATTGCCCGAGGACACATAGGGCTTGCTGGCGATGATCCCGCCATCGGCAAACTGGCTCATGCCGATGGTATTGGGCGCCTCGACCCATTCAAAGGCGTCGACGTAAACCGCCAGATACCATTCATGCACCTGCCCCGGATCGACGCCTGCCAAAAGCGCAAAATTACCGGTCACCATCAGGCGCTGAATATGGTGGGCATAGCCCTCTTGCCGGGTCTGATCCACCGCGTGCGCGAGACAATTCATCCGCGTTTCGCCGCCCCAATAAGCGGGCGGCAGGTCGCGGCTATGGCCAAGGTGATTGCGGACGGTATAATCCGGCCCCTCAAGAAAATAGAGGCCGCGCACATATTCCCGC
>CBDTZA010000327.1:0-3213 GCA_965364785.1 uncultured Roseovarius sp.
ATTGAGAATGCGCGAGGTCGGCGTTTCGCCCTCAAACCGCATATCCTTATGATAAGGCAGCACAAACCGCATCGGCCAGCTGATATGCGGCATCGCCCGCAAGAGCGTCTCGCGCTCAATCAGCGCCTCGCGCACAAGCCGGATTTCGAAATATTCCAGATAGCGCAATCCGCCGTGAAACAGCTTGGTCGAGGCCGAAGACGTGGCCGAGGCAAGATCGTTCATCTCGGCAAGCTCGACCGACAAGCCACGGCCCGCGGCGTCGCGCGCAATACCACAGCCATTTATTCCGCCGCCAATGACGAACAGATCGACAATCCTGTCTAAATTGGCTTGCGGCACCGACTTCCCCCCTTCGATATAGGGCAAAGCGAACCACTTTCCCCGTGAAACGTCAAGAAAAGAATATTCGTTTTCTTTCCCTTTTACCCGTTTTGATTGTTTTCATTGGAAACTAAGCGAACACGCCTGACATGCACCCCTGCAAGGGCAATGGTCCACTGGTTAACCTTGGGTCATTTTTGAAACTTCAGCTGCGATTCGTGGCATTCAGTCCGGAAGATGGTCGCCACCCTTGCATAACGGCCAAAAACGAACATAATCGAAAAAACCTCGATCAAGGATAGCCGCATGTCACAATCGTTCCGCCAACCCGATATCCTTGAGATTGCCAGAACCGAGGGTAAAGTGACCGTCGAGAGGCTGGCCGACCATTTTGATGTGACCGTCCAGACCATTCGCCGCGATCTCACCGAATTGGCCAATGCGGGCAAGCTTGAGCGTGTGCATGGCGGTGCGATCCTGCCCTCAGGCGTCAACAATATCCTTTACGAGGAACGCCGCCGCCTCAATGAGGCCGCCAAAACCGCCATCGGGCGCGCCTGTGCGGCGGCCATCCCCGATGAGGCCTCGGTGTTTCTCGATATCGGCACCACGACCGAGGCGGTCGCGCGCGAGCTGCTTGATCACCGCAACCTGATGGTGGTCACAAACAACATGAACGTGGCGCAAATTCTGCTGGCGAATAAATCCTGCGACATCGTGGTGGCGGGCGGCGCGCTCCGGCGGGCCGATAACGGGCTTGTCGGCAATCTCACGGCGCGCACGATCGAGAATTTCAAGTTCGACTATGCGATCCTTGGTTGTTCGGCGATGGATGACGATGGCGACCTTCTGGATTTCGACATTCAGGAGGTCGTCGTCGGGCAAACCCTGCTCAACCGCTCGCGCGAGGTGTTTCTGGTCGCCGACACCTCGAAATTCCAGCGCAGCGCGCCGGTGCGGATCGGATCGCTGCGCGATGTGCATCAGGTCTTTACCGATCAACCGCTGCCGCCGCGTCTGGCAGAGCAATGCATAGGCTGGGGCACAGCCGTGCATGTGACCGGCCCCGCCCCCGACTAGCGCCCGCCTCAACCGCGCAGGAAACTCGCAAACGGAATATAGCGCACGCTGTCGCCAGGTTTGATCTCGGCGCCATTTTCGGGCAGTTCGACAAGCCCCTCGGCCCAGCTTAGCCCGCTAATGCGGCCAGAGCCTTCGGATTTGAACACCTCGGCGCACCCACCGCGCATCCGCGCCCGCAGATATTCGCGCCGCCCCGGCTTCTTGCGTTTCTCGAAATTCGCAGGCACATCAAAGCCTTGCGCCTCAAACCACTCCGCCCCCGACAAACAGGCCATGGCCGGGCGTGCAAAGATCAACGCACAGACCAGCGCCGCGACCGGGTTGCCCGGCAGGCCGAAAACCGGCGTTTCCTGCCAGAGGCCAAGCGCCAGAGGGCGCCCCGGTTTGATCGCGATGCGCCACTCGGACATCGCACCGGCCTCGTTCAAAAGAGCCGAAACATGGTCTTCATCCCCCGCCGAGGCCCCGCCAGAGGTCAGGATCACATCCGCCTCTGTCGCGCCGCGATCAAGGGCTTTACGCAGGGCGGCACGGTCATCGGGCACCTTGCCAAGGTCGACCACCTCATAGCCAAATTCGCGCACCAGCGCGGTCAGCATCGGGCGGTTGGCATCATAAATCTGCCCCGGGCGCGTCGCCTCTCCGGCCTCGGCCAATTCATCCCCGGTTGAGATGATCGCCACCCTGAGCGGCAGACACACCTCAAGGCGCGCCACACCCACCGCCGCGCAAAGCGCAAGATCGGCGGGCGTCAGAACCCGGCCCGGCGCAAGGATGGTCTCGCCCTCGACAACATCCTCACCCGCGCGACGGGTGTTGGCACCTGGCTTGATCCCTGCGCGAAAGGCAATCTCGCCCTCGCCCACGCTCACATCCTCTTGCAGGATCACCGTATCGACACCCTCCGGCAAGGCCGCCCCGGTCAGCACCCGAAGCGCATATCCTTGCGGCACAGCGCCGTCATAAGGCACCCCCGCCGCCGCACGGCCGTGAAGCAACGGTAAAATCTGATCGCCATCGGTGAGGCCGGCAAAGGCAAACCCATAACCATCCACCGCCGTATTGGGATGCGGTGGATTGGCGCGAGCCGCCGTCACAGGCGCGGCAAGCACCCGGCCCAAGGCGTCTGAGAGATCGACCTGCTCCTGCCCCACAACCCGGTGCAGCCGAGCGCGCAGCAGCGCCAGCGCCTGATCCGCCGGGGTCCAGTTGACACCAGCCGGAAGCGCAAAACAATCGTTGCGCAGCGGCGGCGGTTTTAAGCCCTCCGCTGCGCGTCTTAATTTGTCCTCATGTCCAAGCCCCATGATCCAGCCCTCCTCGGGTGCCTCTACCGCCAACATGGCCGCCAGATCTGGCGCAGGCAAGCGCGCAAGCGCCCGCGCCATCAGGCGCACCTGATGCGCATCGCGCAAACCGCCCGTGGCTTCGGCGTTTTTCACCACGTTATTTATCAGTCCCGGCCAGATTTCCACGAAGGCCACGGCACGCGCGAGATCCTCGAACGGCCAGACCGCGACATCACCCGCAAACCGGCGACGCAACCGGTTGAGCACCGGCAACCCGGTCAGAACCTGCCCGCCAACGGCGCCCGCGCCGCCCATCTGCCAACAGGTGAAGGTGCCGGGCGCATCCGCCTCCCGCCGCTCTGGCAGGCCATGCCCCGCGCGGATGTCGCGTCGGCTAAGCCCTCTGATGTCGCGGCGCAATCCGTTGAACCAGAAAGGGCCACTGCCGGGAAAAAGCCCATTGGCCAGTGCCGCCACATCAAAGCGATTATTGGCGCGCAGGTCGTCAGAAATCTGC
>CBDTZA010000328.1:0-3210 GCA_965364785.1 uncultured Roseovarius sp.
CCGAACGATCCGGTGGGCTGGATTGTCTATACCCCGACCGCAGCCGTGCCCGCAGCGGCCCCGACGCAAAACCCGCGCGCCTTTGTGCGGGCGCGCTTTGACGACATGGTTGCGATGATTGGCGCGGCGCAGGCCGGGCTTGGCGTGGTGCGCATGCCGATGTTCATCGGGCGCGGCACACCCGGTCTTGTGCAGGTGCCGGTGATGGACCCCGCGCCCTATGCCCCGATCTGGGCGGTGGCGCATGCCGATGTCTGGCCCGGTGCCAAGGTCAGTGCGTTTCGCACCCTTCTAAAGGGATATTTCCGCGAGCACGGCGCCGAATTTCTGGCCTGACCTAACTCCAGGCCACGTCACCAAGAAAAATATAGCCCGCGCCATAGATGGTTTTGATCAGGCGGGGGTTCCTGGGGTCTTCGCGCAGCTTGGTGCGCAGGCGTGATATCCGCACATCCATCGCGCGATCAAAGCTTTCGCTGGCCGCACCGCCAAGCGCCTCTTGCATGCTCTGGCGCGAAATAAGCCGCTTGGGCCGTTCCAGAAACAGCCGAAGCACCTCGCCTTCAGCATGGGAAAACGGCGTTTCCGCGGCGGTGTCATCCTCAAGAATATAGCGGTCAAAATGCGCCACCCAGCCGTTGAACCGCGCGGTCTCGCCACTTTGCGGACTTGGCGTACCACGCCGCAGGCGGGCGCGGATGCGGGCCACCACCTCGGCGGGATCAAACGGTTTGATGATGTAATC
Source organism: uncultured Roseovarius sp. (assembly GCA_965364785.1). Lineage (GTDB taxonomy): Bacteria > Pseudomonadota > Alphaproteobacteria > Rhodobacterales > Rhodobacteraceae > Roseovarius. The sequence goes on from CBDTZA010000328.1 coordinate 746, forward strand.
ATCGGCCCCAAGCTCTAGCCCGGTCACCCGGTCCTGCACCTGCGCGCGCCCCGAAATGATGATCACCGTCGCCCCCTGTTCAAGCGCGAGGCGATGCACAAGCGTAAGGCCGTCGCGATCAGGCAGCGACAGATCGACAAGGCAGACATCCGGCGTGGTTGAGCGCAGCGCCGCCTCGAATTCGGTCGCGCGGCCAAAGGTCATGGTGCGAAACCCGGCCTCGTTCAGGGCATCGGCCAGCATGGTGCGGATGGCGGGTTCGTCATCCAGAATGGTCACAAGTGGCGCGGTCATGGCGTGTCTCCGGTATTGAGGGCGGCGTCAAGCTGGGTCGCGGTGAAGGGTTTGCGCAGCACTGGGCCGGCACTTGTGGCGGCGCGGTGCAGCGGATCGTCGGGCGGCAAAGAGTTCATAAGCACAAGCGGGCAATTTGCGTGACGCGGCAGGGCGGCCAGATCAAGCCCGGTCTTGCCCCCCTCAAGCACGATATCAGACAGCACCGCAGAAATCTCGGGCAGTTCGGCGATCAGGGCTTCGGCCTCATCCACGCTGGTGGCCTCGATCACGCTATGACCGGCGCTGCGCAGCATGTCGCGCAGGGTGCTGCGCAAATCGGGGCTGTCCTCGACCAAGAGCACAAGACCCGGCGGACGTGTCGTCCCGGCGGCACGCAACGGCAGGCGCAGCGCAACGCGCCCGCCCGCATCGGTGTTGCCAAGAGTGATGCGACCGCCGGCCAGTTTGGTCATGTCATAGACCATCGAAAGGCCCAGACCCGAGCCTTCGCCGCCCTTGGTGGTAAAGAACGGATCAAGCGCATGAACAAGCGCCTCGGGGGTAAAGCCGGGGCCGGTATCGGTGACCGCAAACTCAAGCCAGGTGTCCTGCAACGGCGTTGCCGTCAGGGTGATGGCGCCGCGGCTGCCGCAGGCGTCGCGCGCATTGAGCAACAGGTTCAACAGCGAATCCTGAAGCATGCCGGCATCCAGAAGATAGCGGTCCCTGGCGCCCTGATTGTCGATCTTAAGGGTAATACCCGCAGGCAAAGCTGAGCGTGCCAGCGTTTCGAGATCGCCCAGAAACGCCGCCAGATCGGTCGGCACCGGTTCATGTTCGCGCGGTCCGGTCATATCGGCAATCCGGTTCAAAAGCCCGCCACCGCGCCGCGCCGCCGCCAGCGTGGCATTGATAAGTTCATCCGCCTGTATCGGCAGGCCCATCCGCCCAAGCCGCGATTGCATCCCCAGAATGATCGTCAGAAGGTTCGAGAAATCATGCGCCAGCCCGCTGGTCAGCTGCGCCGCCATTTCGCGCCGCCGGGTCTGTTGCAGGGCGGCGCGGGTCTGGCTTTCCTCAGTGATATCCATCGACAGGATATAAACCCCGCCGGTGCTGTGATCGGGCGTCAGCGCCACCCTGATCCGGCGAGAGCTTGGCTCGTGGCTGAACTCGAACACCGAAGGCGCGCCGGCATAGGCCTTGTCAAGGTGCGGCCCGATCACCGACCAGGGCTGTGCCCCAAGAACCTCGGCGGCGTGAACGCCAATGATCTCGGCCTTTGATCCGGGCATCACCGAGGTCAGGCGGCGGTTGGAATAGGTGTAACAGCGGTCCGGGCCGACATGCGCGATATGGGCTGGCATCATCTCGGTGGTGAGACGTGCGCGCGCCTCGGCCTCGGTGATCTGGCGCTTGGCCTCTTCGAGGGCGGTGATGGTCGCCTCAAGCTGGCGGTTGGTGGCGGCCAATTCCTCGGAATAGGTCAAAAGTTGATCCGACAGTTCCTCGGATCGGCCCCGTAACAGCGCCTCTTGCTGTTTGGCGCGGCTGATATCGGTATAGACCGTCACCCATCCACCTTGCGGCAGGGGCGAGCCTTCGACGCTAATCGTGCGGCCATTGGCGCGGGTGCGTTCCATATAATGGGGCTCGAACGCGCTTGCCTGTTCGACGCGGGTTTTCACAAAGGCGTCCAGATCGCCGACATCGCCATAATCGCCGCGCGCGGCCAGATAGCGGATGGTGTCGGAAAAATCGGCGCCCGGCGTCACAAGGGCCTGCGGCAGGTCAAACATTTCCTGAAAGCGCCGGTTGCAGACCGCCAGCCGAAGATCGCGGTTATAGATTGTCAGGGCCTGCTGAATAAGGTTCAGCCCGACGGTTGTCATTTCCTGTGTCTGGCTGCCGGTTGGCTTCATCTAACTATGGTTCCTCGGTCTGGCGTTTGATCTAAGCATGCCCGATGGCCCAGTCCAAGGCCTGTTCAAGCCGATCATCGCCCCAGAAAAGCTCGGGGCCGATGGCAAATGTTGGGGCGCCGAAAATACTGCGCGCCGTGGCCTCTTCGGTCGAGATGCGCAGCCGCCCTTTGTTGGTGTCCGACAGCGCCGCCTCGATCATGTCGCGGGGCAGGTCGCTTTGCTCAAGACAGGCCCGGATAACATCAGGGTCGGCGATATCACGCC
>CBDTZA010000329.1:0-3198 GCA_965364785.1 uncultured Roseovarius sp.
TCGCGCCCTTGGCGGCCATCATCGTGGCGGTGCCAACCTCGAACACCATCAGGATCTGCGGCTGTTCATCGGCGCGAAACGCGGCGATGCCGGCGTTCAGGGTTTCCGAATAGTTGCCCTTATGGGTGGCCACGACGCTATAATCGCTCTGGCTGGTGTTGAAGGTCTCGACCTGTGCGGCGACCAATTCACCGAGGCGGCCGGTAAAGGCATGCCAGAATTCAATCTCGGTTTGCGCCATGGCCGCCATTGGCGACAAAAGCGTGGTTCCGGCGAGCAATGCGCCAAAGGCAGTCTTATGCATGTCTTCCTCCCAGGTGACATGGCGGCCAGCCTTGTGCCGTCCGCCGCGATGTTCGAATAGCGGATACGCTACACGTAAACCGACATAATACAATACCACTTTTCTTTGCCTATTTATAATATCATATTATTGTCATATGCTCGCGCGAGACAGGAAAGGTCCGCTCATGCCTACCCGCCTGCGCCTGAGACAGCTGGAAGCGCTTGAGTGCGTTGCCGAGACCGGGTCAATGACCCGCGCAGCCGAGGTTCTGGGCATCTCGCAACCCGCCGTAAGCCGCCTGTTGTCTGATCTCTCGACCGAAGTGGGGTTTCAGCTTTTTGACCGGCGCGGTGGGCGGCTTACCCCCACACAAGAGGCGCGCTTTCTGCTACCAGATATCCACCGCCTTCTGGAAATGCTTGACCATATCGGCGAGGTCAGCCGTCACCTTAATGACCGCAAAGCCGGGCATCTGCGCATCGCCTGCCTGCCGGGGTTTGCCACCAGCCACCTGCCCGAGGTTCTGGCGCGATTCCTGTCGGACCGCCCCGGTGTCACCGCCACGATAGAGCCCGACCGCCCGGAGCGGATTTTGGAATGGATCGTCGGCGAGCAATATGATTTCGGCATCACCGATAGCTTTGATGGCCACCCGGCGGTCGACAGCAAAACGATTCTGGTCCGCTCGGTCTGTGTGATGCCCGAGGATCACCCGCTTCTGGCGCGCGAGGTGATCACCCCCGCCGATCTTGCCGACATGCGGCTTATCCATACCCGGCGGGATTCGGCGTTTTACCGCGAGCTGAACGAGGTGTTCCTGTCTGAAGGGGTCGAGATGAATTCAATTGTCGAGACACGCCAGTTCACAGCCGCCTGCGAGCTGGTATTACGCCGTGTCGGCCTGTCGATCATAAGCGAGCTTGATGCGGCGGGCTATTCGGGGCGCGGGTTGGCGTTTCGCCCGTTTGCGCCTGCGGTGCCGCATCGTCTGGCGATGGTGCGGCCGCTGCATAAACACCCCTCGATGATCACGCTGGAATTCATGGAAATCTTCCGCGACAGCCTGCGCGTGTTTGAACAGCCCTAGACGCGAGGGGGCGAGAGGGGCGGCGCACCGCCCCCGGCCCAAATCTTAAAGGACGATCGGCGTCACCAGCCCCTGTTCGCGCGCCAGTCTGGCCGCGACCGAGGCCACTGCCAGATCCTGAAGGCCGACGCCAGTGCCATCAAAAAGCGTGATCTCACCGGCGCTGCTGCGGCCAGGATGGGTGCCATTGATCACCTCACCAATCGCCGTCAGGTCACCCTCGCCGATAAGACCGCTGGCCACCGCATGCTGGGCCTCGCCAATGGTGATGGATTGTGCGATCTCATCGGCAAAGACCGTGGCGCTTTTGAACAGGGCCGGATCGACTTCTTGCTTGCCTTTGGTGTCGGTGCCCATGCAGGCGATATGCGTGCCCGGCTTGATCCACCCGGCCATGATCAGCGGCTCGAACGCGCTGGTGATGGTGATGATCACATCGGCCTCTGCGCCAAGCTCTTCAGGGGTGACCGCCTCAAAGGCAAGGCCAAGCTCTTTGGCCACCGCCGCCAGACGCGGCAGCATATCGGGATGCGGATTCCAGGCGACGACACGCTCGAAATCGCGCTGCTCGGCGGCAGCGCGCAACTGGAACGTCGATTGATGCCCGGCGCCGACCATGCCCAGAACGCGTGCGTCCTTGCGCGCCAGATGGGCGATCGACACCGCAGACGAGGCCGCCGTGCGCAGCGCCGTCAGGTAATTGCCCCCCACCAGCGCCGTCAACCGCCCGGTGTCAGGATCAAACAGACAGACCGTCGATTGGTGATTGGTCAGCCCCTTGGCCATATTGCCCGGCCAATAGCCGCCCGCCTTGACGCCAAGAACCATGCCCGCCCGATCAAAGCCCGATTTGAAGCCATAAAGCGCATCGGCATGACCAATCGCTTCGCGCACAACCGGAAAGTTATAGGCATCACCGCGCGCCATCGCGCCAAACACGGCCTCGACGGCCGAAAAGGCATCGGGGCGGCGAATGACCTGTTCGCAAATTTCTTCGCTGACAATCAGCAGCCCGTCATCAGTATTGGCGCTCATCTGGTTTATCTCCAACAGTCTTTAGGGTTGATAGGGGCGGCCCACACCAAGCGGGCCGCCCATTATTCTAGGGTGTTGGTCTTAGTACGCCTTGCCGCGCGCCGAGACCGGCCAGAGGGTTTCAACTTTGCCGTTGCGCACACCGACATACCAGTCATGCACGTTGCAGGTCGGATCGCAGTGACCCGGCACCAGCTTGAGCTTGTCGTTCACCTTGAGCACACCCTTGGGGTCGGCCACAACGCCATGCTCGTCCGAGCATTTGACATATTCCACATCGGTGCGCCCATAGATCACCGGCAGGCCACTATCGACCGACTGCGCCTTGAGGCCCGCGTCGACGATGGCCTTGTCGGCCTTGGCATGGCTCATCACCGAGGTGAGGATGAACAGCGCGTTTTCCCACTCGCCACGGTCAATCCGCTTGCCGTCCTTGTCAAGGATACGACCATAATCGGCATCCATGAAGGCATACGACCCGCATTGCAGCTCGTTAAATACCTTCGACGCGCTCTCGAAATAATACGATCCGGTGCCGCCGCCGCCAACGATATCGCACTCAAGCCCGGCCGCCTTCAAGAGATCAACGCTTTCGCGCACCTGATCAATCGCGATCTGGGTCTTGCCCTTGCGATCCTCATACGAATCCATGTGCTGCATCGCGCCCTGATAGGCCTGAATACCGGAAAATTTCAGCCCCTCAGCCGCGTCAATGGCCAGAGCCAGATCAACGACCGGCTGGCCAAATTGCACGCCACAGCGGCCCGCACCTACGTCGATCTCAACGAGG
>CBDTZA010000330.1:0-3173 GCA_965364785.1 uncultured Roseovarius sp.
CATCACCATCATCGGCACGGTGCGCCCGCCATAAGGTTTGAACCATTCACCGACGCGCTGTGCGTAATAGCCAGCCGCGTTGACCACATATTCGCAGCGGATTTCGCCTTTTTCAGTCTCAACCACCCATTCGTCTTTTTCGCGGCGCACCCCGGTCGCTGGCGTAAAACGCAGGATTTGCGCGCCCATGTCACGCGCACCCTTGGCGAGGGCCTGGGTCAGCTGCGCGGGGTCGATATCGCCATCGTTGGGATCATACAAAGCCCCGTTTAGATCGTGGGTTTCAATAAACGGATAGCGCGCCTTGATCTCATCGGCGGCCATGATTTCAAGGTCCATGCCCTGATAAAGGCCCATGCCCTTGGCGCGCTCAAATTCCTGCATGCGTTCCTTGGAATGCGCCAGCCGGATTGATCCGGTCTGGTGGTAATTCATCGGATAATCCACCTCGACCCCAAGGCGGGCATAAAGCTCGGTTGAATAGCGTTGCAGGTTCATCACCGACCAGCTTGTCGAGAAGGTCGGCACATTACCCGCCGCATGCCAGGTGCTGCCGGCTGTCAGTTCGTTCTTTTCCAGAAGAACGCAATCGGTCCAGCCCGCTTTGGCCAGATGATACAGGGCAGAGGTGCCCACCGCGCCACCGCCGATGATGACAACCCTCGCTGTGGTTGGAAAATCCGCCATTCGTTCTCTCCCTATCAATCCTTTTGCGGCAAGCCGTCTTTGATGTCGTAATAATCACCCTTGTCGGCGACAAAGATGTGTTTCTCCAGTTTGATCCCGGTTGGCCCGTCAAGCGCGCCAAGGGCAAAGCTCATGGTGTCCTCATCATGCGCCTTCCAAAAGAGGAACGAACCGCAGGTCGGGCAAAAGCCGCGTTTGGCCGATGGTGTCGCCTCAAACCATTTAACCGGGCCTGTGACGGTGATCGACGCCTCGGGCGCATAGGCCGAAGACCACAGGTGCCCCGATTGCTTGCGGCACTGGCCGCAATGACAGACCGACGGCCCCTTGGCCGCCGCATTGACCGTAAAGCGGACAGCCCCGCACAGGCATGATCCTTGATACATTTACCCTCTCCCCGGTGTGGCGGCGCTTCCCAGAAGGACGCCGTAGATGATAAAACACGCCGCAAGGGCGCGGCGCAGCCAGACATTGAACACCGCGCCAAGCGCCGCCCGGCCAATCCCGGCGCCAAGGGCGGTGTAGGTGACATAGCTCAGACAGGTCAGCGTCAGAGCGGTTGGAAAGATCACCCACATCTGGCTTGCGATTGGCACGTCGGTCTGCACGAACTGGCTAAAGGCCGCGAGGTATCCAGCGACCGATTTGGGGTTGATCGTGGCAATCGCAAAAGCGCGCCAATAGACCGATCCGCCGAGGCGCTCGTCGGCCCTGACAGGCCGCCTCGCGTTGATCCAACCGCGCAGCCCGAGATAAACCAGAACCCCAGCCCCGGCCAGTTTGGCCAGATGAAAAGCCTCGGGCGAGGCGATGATCAGTGCCGTGATCCCCGCCGCCGACAGGGTCAGGAACAGCACCGCCTGCGTCAGGATCGCCAGCACGCCCCAGAGGCTGCGGCGAAAGCCGATGGTCATGCCGTTGGTGATACAGTTCACCGCATTTGGCCCCGGCGTGGTGACAAACACCGCCCAAAACAGCGCAAAAACCGTCCAGCTTTCCCAGTTCATCGCACGCCCCCTCAATAAACCGGCGGGGCGATGACCCAGATCGCCACAACCGGTTCATCATAAGGGTTGGCCCAGGCATAAGGCTCACCACGAAAGCGGAAACTGTCGCCAGGGCCGACCGTGAACCGCCGCCCTGCGATCTCAAGCTCAAGCCGCCCCACGATAATATAACCGACCTCCTGTGTCGGGCGCTGCGCCGGCGTCTGCATTTTTGAGCGGGGGCGAAAGGTCGAATGGATAACTTCGAAATCATCGGTCAGATCGGGGGATAGCAGTTCTTCAATCAGCCCCTCTTCGCCTGATCCCATCGGGCGGCGTGCGCCTGCGCGCACCACGTATCCCTGTTCCTCGGCGGGCGCACTGGCATGGCCGAACAAAAGTGACATCGGCACGCCCAGAACCTCGGCAATCTGGCGCAGATCGCTGATTGAGGGCTCGGAAAGATCGCGCTCCACCTGGCTAAGCCAACCCACCGAGCGGCCAAGCGTTTCGGCGAGATCACTTAGCGTCAGCCCCCGCGCCTTGCGCAGGGCCCGCAGATCGGCACCAAGGCTTTGCGCCTGCCTGATATCGCTTTGATGCATGGGCCGCCGTTTCGTGAAAAAATTCTACCTAATTTCACGCTGCGCCGATTCCGTGAAATAATCAACACAAATTTCACGACCATCCCAAAACTAGCCCCCAACTCTTTCATCGTTCCAAAAATACTCCCGCGCGGAGCGCATCCCGGAACACCACCATGCTCAAACGTCGCCGAACGGATCCGGCGCAATATTGCCGCCACAGACAAGCACCGCCACCCGCTCGCCCGGTGCGGGGCGATAGGCACCGGACATCAGCGCGGCCAAAGCCGTGGCGCCCGCCGGTTCCACCACTTGCCGCATCTCGCACCAGAGCGCCACTTGTGCCGCCGTGATGGCGGCATCACTGACCAGGACGCTCTCAACGGCCCCGTTCTGCGCCAGATCGAAACAAATCCGCCCGATACGGCGCGCACCAAGGGCATTGGCCGCCACCCCGGACACATCAACATCCACAGGCGCGCCCGCGCTCAACGCGGCGTGAAGCGCGCAAGAGGTTTGTGGCTCGACCGCCACCACCTTGCGCCGCGCGCCAAGCCAGGCCAGCGCGCCCGCAATCAGACCACCACCGCCCACCGCGATCAACACGGTATCGGCCACAAGCCCCTGCTCTTCCCATTCGGCCATCAGCGTACCCTGCCCGATCACGGTGGCCTCGGCGTCATAGGGATGCACCTGCATGGCGCCGGTTTCGGCCTGATAAAGTGCTGCGCGTTCTGCGGCCTCGGCATAGGCGCCGGGCACCACCATAAGGTCCGCGCCCTGCGCGCGAATAAGCCCGATTTTGGCCGGGCCTGCCATTTCGGGCACATAAATCCGTGCGCTATGGCCAAGGCGCGCCGCAGCATAGGCCACCGCCGCGCCGTGATTGCCCCCCGATGCCGCGACGACACCCGCC
>CBDTZA010000331.1:0-3161 GCA_965364785.1 uncultured Roseovarius sp.
GGGTAGCGCCCCCCGCCGGGTCGGCAGCCAGCTGGCGATTTCCGGCGAGGGCGAGATCGCCGGCTCGGTCTCGGGCGGCTGTGTCGAGGGCGCGGTGGTGGCCGAGGCGATAGACGCGATTGAGGATGGCAAGCCTGTGATGCTTGAATATGGCGTCTCGGATGGCGATGCCTTTGCGGTTGGCCTTGCCTGTGGTGGCATGATCCGGGTGTTGGTCGAACCCATCGGCAGCGTCCTGCCTGAACCGCTTTTGGCCGATCTGGTGCTGGCCCGCGAGGCACGCGTGCCGGTGGCTTTTGTCACCGGGATGACAGCCACCCGGCGGCTTGAACGCGAAGGTCATGTTGATCGCTTCCGCATGGATCGCTCGGGCTTTGAAGAGGATGGCGAAACCTTCGTCGCCATTCACAACCCGCCGCTGCGCCTGATCATCGTCGGCGCGGTGCATATCGCGCAGGCGCTTGTGCCGATGGCGCGGATTGCGGGCTATGACCCGCTGCTGATCGACCCGCGCGAAAGCTTTGCGTCCCAAGCGCGCTTTCCCGGCGAAACCATCTTGCATGACTGGCCCGATGAGGCGCTGCTGGCCTATGGTCTCGATAGCCGTACCGCACTTGTGCTGCTGACCCATGACCCCAAGCTTGATGATCCCGCTCTCGCCGAGGCGCTGCGCTCGGATGTGTTCTATATCGGTGCTCTGGGCTCTACCCGGACCCATGCCAAGCGGGTTGAGCGACTTGAACAGGCAGGGTTTTCAAAACATGAGATTGCCCGCATTCACGGGCCTATCGGCCTTGATATCGGTGCCGCGGGCCCGTCGGAAATTGCCGTGGCGGTGCTGGCGGAAATCACCCGGGTTCTAAGGCTGGGGGCATGAAATTCGGCCCCGTTCCGATTGAAAAGGCCACGGGCGCGATCCTTGCCCATTCCGAGCAACTGCCAGACGGGCGGCTGCGCAAGGGCGTGGTGCTTGATGCGGATCACATCGCGACATTGCGCGCGGCGGGGTTCAGCGAGGTGACCGTGGCCCGGCTTGAGCCCGGCGATCTGCATGAAGATGCCGCCGCCGCAGAGCTTGCCCGCGCGCTCTTGGGCGAGGGCGCTGATATTCACCTGAGCGCGCCGTTTACCGGCCGCGTGAACCTGAGCGCCGAGCGCCCCGGCGTGGTGCGCCTTGACGCGGACAAGATCAATGTGGCCAATGCGGTTGATCCGATGATCACCGTCGCCACCGTGCCCGACTTTCACCAAATCCACGTCGGTGGTATGATCGCCACGGTCAAGATCATCGCCTACGGTGTGCCCGGCGCGGCCCTTGCCCGCGCGGCGGACCTTGCGCGCGGCGCGGTGCGGCTGATGCGCGCAATTCACCAAAGCGCCAGCCTGATCATCACCGACACCCCCGGCGGCCCCGGCACCAAGGGCGCCGAGGCGATTGCCGCGCGGGTGACGGGCCTTGGGATGGAATTGACCGAAACGCGCATCTGCGCCCATGACGCCGTCGCGCTTGCCCGGGAGATTGGCGCGGCATCGGGCGATATCGTGCTTGTTCTCACCGCCTCTGCCACCTCGGACGCGTTTGACACAGCCCCTCAGGCGCTGCGCCTTGCGGGCGGCGAGGTGACGCGCTTTGGCATGCCGGTTGATCCCGGCAACCTGTTGTTCCTCGGTGATCTGCGCGGCACGCCGGTGATCGGTCTGCCCGGCAGCGCCCGAAGCCCGGTTTTGCACGGCGCCGATTGGGTGCTGTCGCGGGTGGCCTGTGGCCTGCCGGTGGGATCGGCAGAAATGGCGGCGATGGGGGTTGGCGGGCTTCTCAAGGAAATCCCGACCCGACCCCAGCCGCGCCGTGCCGGGCGGATATGAATTTCGAGAATCCGGGTTCTCAAGGGCTCGGGGGCATGCTTTAGTCTGACTCGACAGTCGGGCCGATCCTACTAAGGTCTGATCTGGAGCTAAATAAAAATACCAACGGGAGGTGCCAATGCCACAGGTCAACATGACCGTGAATGGCAAGTCCGCGTCGGGCCAGATTGAAGGCCGTACGCTGCTTGTCGAATTTCTGCGAGAAACTCTTGGACTGACGGGCACGCATGTCGGCTGTGACACAAGCCAATGCGGCGCCTGCGTGGTGCATGTGGACGGGCGTGCGATCAAGGCCTGCACCATGTTCGCCGCCGAGGCCGAGGGCGCCGAGGTTCTGACCATCGAAAGCATGGCCGCGCCCGATGGTACGCTCAACACCATTCAGCAGGCGTTTCAGGATCATCACGGGTTGCAATGCGGGTTCTGCACGCCGGGCATGGTGATGTCTGCGGCGGCCCTTCTCAAGGAGAACCCCAAGCCGAGTGAGGCCGAGGTGCGCGATTACCTTGAGGGCAATATCTGCCGCTGTACCGGCTATCACAACATCGTCAAGGCGATCCTGGCCGCATCCGGTCAGGACGTCAGCGCAATCGCCGCGCAATAACGGGACAAAAGGGGCTCGGCCCCCGCGCCTGCGGCGCTCCCCCGGAGTATTTGGGGAACGATGAAAGCGCGGCGGGTGTGCAGGGGGTGAGCCCCGATCACAAAGGGAGGATTACGACATGCCCAAAGATGGAGGCATCGGCGCCAGCACCAAGCGCCGCGAGGACGTCCGGTTTCTGACCGGAAACGGCAATTACACCGATGACATAAACCTGCGCGGGCAGGGTTATGTGCATTTTCTGCGCTCGGATGTGGCGCATGGCAAGATCAACAAGGTGGACACCGAGGCGGCCTCGGGCATGCCCGGCGTGTTGCGCATTTTTACCGGCGCGGACTTTGAGGGCGTCGGCGGTATCCCTTGCGGGTGGCAGATCACCGACCGATTTGGCGAAGTGATGCAGGAACCGGCCCATCCGGTTCTGGCCCAGGGCAAGGTGCGCCATGTCGGCGATCCGATTGCGGCGATTGTTGCCGAGACCTACATGCAGGCGCGCGATGCGGCTGAGGCGATCGAATTTGATATCGACGAGCTGCCTGCGGTCGTGAACATGAAGGACGCGCTGAAAAAGGGCGCACCATTGGTGCATGACGATCTGAAAAGCAACCTCTGCTATGACTGGGGCTTTGTGGAAGAAAACAAGGGCGCAGTGAACGAGGCCTTTGAGAAGGCCGCGCATGTCACCACGCTTGAG
>CBDTZA010000332.1:0-3157 GCA_965364785.1 uncultured Roseovarius sp.
GCATGTCATCCGGTCGCGGTCAATCACGTAAAGCGTGCGCTCGATCATCAGCTGCGGCGAGATTTCGGCCAGCGCCGTTGCATATTCCCAATGCACCGTCATCCGCCGCCCCGCCATGAGACCGGCGCGCGCCAGAATGATCGGCCCACCGGACACGCCGCCCAGAATCACCCCCGCCCGCGCCTGTCGCGCCAGCCATGCGGTAATGGAGCGCCCCGGATAGTGGGCCGGATCGCCCCCGGCGACGACAAAGAGGCAATCAAGCCTAAGGTTATCGCTCGGCCCCGCCTGTGGCTTGATCTCTGCGGCACCGGAACTTGCGATTGGCTGATCCGAGGCGGCGATGTTGATTACCTCGTAAAGCGTGCGCCCGGCCAAAAGGTTTGCGGCGCGCCACGGCTCTGTCGTGGCGGCATAAGACATAAGCGCAAAGCCCTCGATCGGCAGGATGCCGATTCTCAGAGGTTTGGCCTGGTTTCGTTGGTTCTTGTCCATATTGGACATGTATATGGCCTTTTCAGGCAAGTCTATCTGCGGATAAACCGCGATGCTGAATAAGCGATATCAACAGGATTCTTTGGCTCATGCGCTATTCTGCCTTCAAAATTCTCCGCGAGGGGCTGACCGGTAACAAAGGCTGGAAACCTGCTTGGCGCGAACCCGATCCAAAGCCGGAATATGACATCGTGATCATCGGTGGCGGCGGTCATGGTCTGGCAACGGCCTATTATCTCGCCCGCGAATTCGGGATGCGCAACATCGCGGTTCTCGAAAAGGGCTGGATCGGGTCGGGCAATATCGGGCGCAACACCACGATTATCCGCTCGAATTACATGCTGCCGGGCAACGAGCCGTTTTATGAAATGTCGCTCAAGCTCTGGGAAGGGCTTGAACAGGATTTCAACTATAACGCCATGGTCAGCCAGCGGTCGATCCTGAACCTGTTTCACAGCGATGCACAGCGCGATGCCTTCGTGCGCCGCGCCAATGCGATGTTCCTGGCCGGCGCCGATGCCGAGCTTGCAACCACTGATCAGCTGCGTGCCGAACTTCCCTTCCTTGATTACGAAAATGCGCGCTTCCCGATCAAAGGCGGCTTGTTTCAGCGTCGCGGCGGCACGGTGCGTCACGATGCGGTGGCCTGGGGCTATGCGCGCGGCGCGGATGAGCGTGGCGTGGATATCATCCAGAACTGCGAGGTGACCGGTTTTGACATCGAGAACGGCAAATGCCGCGGTGTCCAGACAAGCCGCGGCGCCATTCGTGCGCGCAAAGTTGCGGTCTGCGTTGCCGGCTCATCCGGTCGGGTGATGGCACAAGCGGGCATGCGCCTGCCAATCGAAAGCCATGTCTTGCAGGCGTTTGTGACCGAGGGCCTGAAACCGGTTCTGCCCGGCGTGATCACCTTTGGTGCCGGCCATTTCTACGTGAGCCAGTCCGACAAGGGCGGGCTGGTGTTTGGCGGCGATATCGACGGTTATAACTCCTATGCGCAACGCGGCAACCTGCCGGTGGTCGAGGACGTAGCCGAAGGCGGCATGGCGATCATGCCGATGATCGGGCGCGCCCGCCTGCTGCGCAGCTGGGGGGGCATCATGGATATGTCGATGGACGGTTCGCCCTTTATCGACAAGACCGACATCGACGGCCTCTATTTCAACGGTGGCTGGTGTTATGGCGGCTTCAAGGCAACGCCTGCAAGCGGGATGTGTTATGCGCATCTGCTGGCCAAGGACGCGCCGCACCCGGTCGCCGCGCAAATGCGCCTTGATCGCTTCAAGCGAGGTAACCTGATCGACGAAAAGGGTCAGGGCAATCAACCCAACCTGCATTGATGAGAGCGCACATATGGCCTTTCATCGTTCCCAAAATACTCAAGTCCAACCGCTGACAAAGGGCACGGACGCATGATTATAAATCACCCCCTTCTTGGGCCCCGCGATGCCGCCGAATTCGTCTATCTCGGCGACGCGAGCCTGATCGAGCGCCCCGACTGGCAGGCAAGCGATGCCGCCGAGGCGTTCTATGATTACGGCTATCTGCGCGACAATCCTGCGGGCAAGCATGCCGAGCTTTGGTATCACGAACAGGGCGACCGCTCCTGGCTTGTGGTGACACGTGATACCATCACGCACGAAATCACGTCCGTAGAAATGGCCCGCGATGTGGCCCGGTCAAAGGGGCGCAGCAAATGAGCCAGATCAACCGGATCAGCGGCGGCCAGATCGACCGGGCGCGAGAGTTCAAATTCACCTTCAACGGCAAGGATATGCGCGGCCATCCCGGCGATACGCTGGCCTCGGCGCTTTTGGCCAATGGTCAGCGTCTGGTGGGACGCTCGTTCAAATACCACCGCCCGCGCGGGATTTTCACCGCCGGTTCGGAAGAGCCGAACGCGCTGGTCGAGCTGCGCACTGGCGCGCACCAAGAGCCCAACACACGCGCCACCGTGACCGAGCTTTTTGACGGGCTGCACGCCAAAAGCCAGAACCATCGCGGATCGCTGGAATACGACCTGATGGCGGTGACCGATCTTTTGTCGCCGTTCCTGTCGGCAGGGTTCTATTACAAAACCTTCATGTGGCCGCGCGCCTTCTGGGAAAAGTTGTATGAACCGATCATCCGCAAATCTGCGGGCCTTGGCCGTTTGTCGATGCAGGAAGACCCCGACATCTATGACAAGGGCTATCTGCATTGCGACCTTCTTGTCATCGGGGCCGGGCCCACGGGCCTTATGGCGGCGCTTAGCGCTGGGCGTGCGGGCGCGCGGGTCATTCTTGCGGATGAGGATTTCACCCTTGGCGGGCGGCTTAATTCCGAAACACTTGAGGTCGCTGGAATGCCCGGCGCCGACTGGGCCAAAGAGGCCTTGGTCGAGCTGGCCGCGATGGGTAATGTGCGCCTGATGTCGCGCACCACGATTTATGGCGCCTATGATCACGGCGTTTATGGCGCGCTAGAGCGTTGCACGGATCATTTGGCAAGCTCTGCCGGCAAACCGCGCCAAATTCTGTGGCGGGTTACGTCCAAGCGCGCCGTTCTGGCGGCGGGGGCGACCGAACGCCCGATTGCCTTTGGCAACAATGACCGCCCCGGCGTTATGCTGGCCGGTGCGGTGCGCAGCTATGCCAACCGTTACGGGGTAACGCCGGGCCAG
>CBDTZA010000333.1:0-3152 GCA_965364785.1 uncultured Roseovarius sp.
ACATAGGCCCCGGCCTGAGCATAGATCGTATAGCACAACCCGCGCTTTTCGCGGATTTCCTGAAACAGGCGCGAGGACATGCTGCCGCCAAGCGCGCTCGCGTAGATCTGGGTGGTATAGATATCGGGGTCGGCATAGTCAGGACTTTCAAAGGCCAGCGCGAAATGTGCCTGTTCCAGATCCTTGATATGACGCGCCTCGCCGCCCTGAAACCGGGCAAGGGGTGGCTCGATCGCGGTGCTTGGGATCATGTCACCAAACATATCCGTCGCCATGCGCACTAGTTCGTCGTGATCGACCGCCCCCGCCGCCGACAGAATCATCTGACCGGGTCGGTAGTGCTGATCGACAAAGCCCTCAAGATCGGGGCGCGCGAAACCGCGCACGCGATCCTCGGCGCCCAGAATGGTGCGGCCAAGGGGGTGATCGGGATAGGCCTCTTCCTGCAACCAGTCAAAGATGATGTCGTCGGGCGTATCGGCCGCCTGTCCGATTTCCTGAAGGATCACGCCCCGCTCGACCTCGATCTCGCGCGTATCAAACACCGGATTGCGCAGGATATCGGCCACCACATCAAGCGCCAAAGGCACGTCCTCTTTCAGAACGCGCACGTAATAGGCAGTCACTTCGCGGCTGGTATAGGCGTTGATATAACCGCCCACATCCTCAATCGCCTCGGCGATTTGTAGCGCGCTGCGCCGCTTGGTGCCCTTAAAGGCCATGTGTTCGAGAAAATGCGCAATGCCGTTCTGGTCGGCCCGCTCATGGCGGGCGCCGACCAGAACCCAGACACCGATGGCGGCCGATTGCAGCCCCGGCATATGCTCTGTGACAATGCGAAATCCGTTGGGAAGGGTGGTCAGTTGGACACTCAATGGGCGATCCGTTTCTGGATAAGGGTTTCGATAGCGGCAAGATCATTTGCCACCCGCGTGAGTCGCTCTGGCCGCTCGTAAAGATCGGCCATTCGATCCGGCAAGGGGGCGTGTTGGCCCGAGGCCTCTTGCACCGCGTCCGGGAATTTGGCCGGATGGGCCGTGGCCAGCGTGATCATCGGCACGCCGGTCTGGCGCGCGGCTTCGGCGACATGCACCCCAACGGCGGAATGCGGGCAGAGTAATTCGCCCGTGGCCGCCCAGGTGCGCGAAATGGTGGCGCGGGTCTCGTCTTCGTCGCAACGCCCCGAATCAAAGCTTTCGCGCAGCGCCTGCAACGCGCCCTGACTGACCGAAAAGCCACCGGCCTTAAGCTCGTCCATCAACTGCGCAACGGCGCCGCCATCCTCGCCATAGGCATAATAAAGCGCGCGCTCGAAATTCGAGCTGACCTGAATATCCATCGACGGGCTGATCGAGGGGATCACGCCGTCGGGCCTATAGTCGCTGGTTGAAAGACAACGATGCAGGATGTCGTTCTGGTTGGTCGCCACCACAAGCCGGTCGATGGGCAGCCCCATGCGCCGCGCAATAAAGCCTGCGAAAATATCACCGAAATTGCCGGTCGGGACCGTAAAGCTAACCTTGCGGTCCGGCGCACCAAGCGACACGGCGGCGGTAAAGTAATAGACCACCTGCGCCAGAACCCGCGCCCAGTTGATGCTATTGACACCGGCAAGACCAACGGCGTCGCGGAATTCAAAGTCGTTGAACATATCCTTGACCCGCGCCTGCGCGTCGTCGAAATGCCCGTCGATGGCAAGCGCGTGCACGTTCTGCTCTGACGGGGTGGTCATCTGGCGGCGCTGCACCTCAGAGACGCGACCATGCGGATAGAGGACAAACACATCCACCGCATCAAGGCCACGAAACGCCTCGATCGCGGCAGAGCCGGTATCGCCACTGGTCGCGCCCACGATACAAACCCGGTTCCCCGAGCGTTTCAGCGAGAACTCGAACATCTGACCAATCAGCTGCATCGCGAAATCCTTGAACGCAAGCGTCGGCCCGTGAAACAGCTCGAGCAGGAAATGTCCGCTATCCAATTGTTTCAGCGGCGCGCGCGCGGCATGGCCAAACCCCGCATAGGCGCGCGAGATGATGCCGCGAAATTCGGCGTCGGTGAAGGCATCGCCCAGAAACGGGCGCATGACCCGAAACGCGACCTCTTCATAGCTTTGCCCTTCAAGGGCACGGATATCGGCCATGCTCATTTCCGGGATCGATTCGGGCAGATAAAGACCGCCGTCACGGGCCAACCCGGTCAGCATCGCCTCTTCAAAGCTAAGCGTGGGCGCGCGGCCCCGTGTCGAGATATACTTCACGTCGTCTTGCCTTTCTCTGCCTGCCGCATGCGCCACAGGAAAAACCCGGTCATCGCTAGCCAGACAAGGGCAAGCGAGTACCATGTAATTGCATAGTTGAGGTGATCATTGGGAATGCCGCTGATGTCCAGCGGCAGCGGTGCCAGATCCGGTTCGGAAACCGACATCTTGCGGGCCACGACCAAAATCGGCTCGGTCCCGAGCAGGTCGGCCATCGGAACGAGATCGCGGGCAAACCAGATATTGCCCGCCACGTCATTGTCAGGGGTCGAGCCTAGCCGCTCGTCGGGCCAATGCAGGTTGCCTGTGACCTCAACCGCGCCAGTCGGGGGCGCGGGGATCGGATCATTCACCGAGATAAACCCGCGATCCAAAAGCACCCGGCGCGCGCCGGTGTCAAAGGCCGAGATCACGCGATAGCCGGCGCCGATCTGTTTTTGGCTGACCAGAACGCGCAGCGCGTCTTCGCCTATCTCACCGCTCAGGCGCACCGGAAGATAGCGGTCATTCTCGATCCCCGGCTGATCCGGCAGGCTTGCGGGCGGGGCAGCGATCTGCGCGCGGATATCGGCCAGGATCGCCTCTTTCCAGGCCCGCCGCTCAAGCTGCCAGTTGCCAAGGCCAACCAGAACCGCCGCCCCGGCCAACCCAAAGATCATAGGAATAATGTAGCGGCGCACCGCGAGCCTCCGTCAAAGGAAAAGCGCGCACCACTGTGCGCGCCTTGGTGTTCTTGCCGTTCAGCGCGGAATGTTCAACCGCATTCCGCGCCGCACATCAGGCTTAGCCGCCCCAGACATAGATAGCTGCGAAGAGGAACAGCCAGACCACATCAACAAAGTGCCAGTACCAAGCCGCCGCCTCGAAGCCGACATGTTGTTCGGGGGTGAAA
>CBDTZA010000334.1:0-3143 GCA_965364785.1 uncultured Roseovarius sp.
TTGGTATAAAGCCCCGCATCCCGCGCGGCGCGCACAAGATCAATGAGGTCCCGGCGCGAGGCGGGTTCGCCCCCCGAGAGGTGCAATTGCAACACCCCCATTGCAGCGGCCTGTTCAAACACAGAGCGCCAGTCATCTGTCGAAAGCTCTGTTTCGCGCGCGGTCAGCTCGACGGGGTTGGAACAATAGGGGCATGACAAAGGGCACCGATGGGTCAGTTCCGCCAGCATCGCAATCGGGGGTTGAACCTGCATTATGTCACCTCAAGAAAGCGGCGATTGGCCAGCTCTTGCAAAAATTCCGTACTGTCGCGGGTCACATCCTCAAGCGGTGCCTCAAAGGTCGCCGAAAGGTCGGCGGCGATCTCGGCCAGCGTGGTTTGCCCGTCAACACGGGACAGGATCGCGTGACCGATCGGGTCAAGCCGGATCGCGCGCTCGGGCGCCAAAAGCACCCAGTTGTCGCGCACCTTGTCAAAATGCAGACGCACACCGCGCGGCAGATAAGGGGTGCCCTCGGGGGTCATGCCGCCCCCTTCGCCAACAGGCCCTGGCCCGGCTGCCATGCGCCGGGCGGGATACGCGCGGGGTCAACATAGGCCGAATAAAGCGCATCGAGCTGTGACCAGAGCACATCGGTCTTGAACACCAAGGCGGCGGCGGCGGCATCCTGTTTTTCGACCGTGTCGGCGTGATCAAGCACCCATTTCAGGCCAAAGGCCACATCCTTGGGGGCCTCTTTCAGGCGATTGCGGAAATAGGCAAGGCTGCTGTCATTGGCAAAGGCGTAATTGGCCAGCAATCCCTCGATCCGCTCGGCATGGATTTTAGGCGCGAAAAGTTCCGTTAGCGAGGCCGCCACCGCCTCAAGCAGGGGTTTGTCGCGCACGAAATGCACATAGGCATCGACCGCAAACTTCGTGGCCGGCAGCACGCCATCGGTGCTTGCGACATAGTCGGGGTCAAGCCCGACCGCCTGCGCAAGGCGGAGCCAGCGGCGAATTCCCCCCTCATTTTCGGCGGTGCCATCGTGATCCTCGATGCGCGAGCGCCAGATGCGGCGCAGGGCGGGATCATCGACGCGGCTAAGAAAGGCGGCATCCTTCATCGGGATGCGCGCCTGATAATAATAGCGGTTGATCACCCAGGCCCGCACCTGATCGGGGGTGCAGCCGCCCGAATGCAGCAGGTGATGAAACGGGTGCCGGTCATGATAGCGCTCGGCTCCGATCTGGCGCAGGCGGGCCTCGAACTCGGCCGGGGTGGCGGCTTGGATTGCGGTCATAGCGTCAGCTCCATTCCATCCTGCCCGATGATCCAGTCGGCGGCCTCGGCCTCGGCCCGTTCCGGCGCGTCGGGGCGGAACACCGGGTTGGAATTGTTCATATGCACATAGATCTTGCGCCCGATCCCAAGATTGCGCAACGCGGCAATAGAGCCCTCTGGCCCGCTCATCGAGATATGCCCCATGCGCTTGCCGGTCTTTTGGCTCAGGCCCATTTCGATCATCTCATCGTCGCGCCAGAGCGTACCGTCAAAAAATACCATATCGGCCCCTTTCAGGCGATCCGCCAGACGCTCGGTTACTGCGGCGCATCCGGGGATATAGTAAATGTCGCGCCCCTCTGCGCGCAGATGCACGCCGGTGGTCTGCTCGCCTTCAAGATCGGTTTTGACCTCGGTGCCCTCCATATAGAGCGGCACCTTGCCGGGCACGGAAAACAGCGTCGCGGTGAGGCCGGGCAAAAGCGTGGTTTCCTCATCAAGCGCGATCTTGACGCGCGGCACGCGGGCCGGATCAAGCGCCTGCAACAGCGGGTTGGCGGCCAGAACATCGTGGATTTCGCCGGTGGCGTGCAGGGCAAAGGGCTGTTGTTCGCGCAGCGACAAAAGCCCCGCCACATGGTCGATATCGCCATTGGTCAAAAGCACCACCGCGATGGGGGATTTGCGAAGGCCCGTGGGATGCAGCGCCGGATTACCGGCGATCTGGGCGCGGATATCAGGCGAGGCATTTAAAACGACCCAACGCTCGCCATCAATGCTGATAGCGAGCGAGGATTGTGTAGATGACGGGATTTTACCCGCGCGGGCCAGATTGCAATTATCGCAACCGCAATTCCATTGCGGAAGCCCACCCCCGGCCGCAGCACCAAGTATCAGAGCTTTGAACACCTGCTACCCCGCTACACCCGAGATTAATTTCTTTAGAATAACACGCCGCCGCCGTCACGTTCTTCGGCCGGGCCGTACATGTTGATTTCCATGCCGCAATTCAGTTCACGCAGAACAGGTTTACTCCATGCCATGATCAATCCTCCCTTGGGTTCGTGGCTAGACACTTGAATTAGATATTTGCAACCCCGGCTTGTCAACGTTTGTGACAAGATCGGCCCTACGACTTTAGTGCAGGGCGTGGGCGAGGGGCTTGTGTCGCGTGTATCTCATGGGCGAAGCTGTGGCAGGAGCGGTTTGCGAGGGACCGGCATGATCGAGCTTTTGTTTGTCGTCTGCCTCAAGACGCAGCCCGCGATCTGTGAAGAGCGGGCCTTTCAATATACCGACCGCAGCACGCGTGGCTGTATGGCCGAGGCGATTCCACAGCTAAGCCTTTGGGCCAATGACCACCCGCGCTGGAAGATTGCGCGCTGGTCCTGCCAGCCGCTTGGTGGCGCAAGATCACGGGCCTGAGGGCCGGAACAGGATGAAAATGAAGCATAAAAAGGCGCACCCTATGAAACGACTGATGCTTGTACTGGCCACGATCTGCACAATGGCCACTGGGTTCGCGGGGGCCGTTCACGCCGCAAGCGAGAATGAAGGCTATGACCTTATCTTTCGCACCAGCACGTTAAACGATTTCGCGCCCGGCGATCATCTGCGCTATGAGGCGATCACGAAAAATGACGCCGCCGCCCCGCAAGAGGCGCAGATTCTTGACCTTGTGATCGAAGAGGGCGGCAAGGCCCGCCTGAATCGCGATGTTGAGGGTAAACGCCAGTCGATGGCGGTTTTCGATGCCAGCGTCGGCAACCCTATGGCGATGTTCTTTCTGGAACGGCTGGTGCGCGATCTGGCCACGGCCACCGGCGGCAGCAGCTTTTACATCCGCAACCGGATCAAAGAATCACTGCTCGCCCCCGA
>CBDTZA010000335.1:0-3134 GCA_965364785.1 uncultured Roseovarius sp.
TTGCCAACGGACCCCACGATCGAGCCGATATTGATGATCCGGCCCCAGCGGGACTTCATCATCGGGCGCACCGCCCCTCGGCACAGGCGCATGGCCGCCGTCAGATTGACGTCAATCACATCATGCCAGTCCTGATCCGACATCCGCATGAAAAGCTGATCGCGGGTGATACCGGCATTGTTGACCAGAATATCAAGACCGCCCATCGCGGCGATGGCGGCTTTGGGAAGGGCCTCGACCGCATCGCTATCGCCTAGATTACAAGGCAGAACATGGGCACGCTCGCCCAGCTCGGCGGCCAGCGCCTCAAGCGGCTCGACCCGTGTGCCGCTCAGGCCCACCGTCGCGCCCGCGCCATGCAGCGTGCGTGCAATCGCGGCGCCAATGCCACCCGATGCGCCAGTGACCAGCGCGGATTTTCCTGTCAGATCAAACATCTATGGTCCTTTCTTTACAAAACTGCTGGCGCCTCAGGCGCCAGCAAACGCCTCTGCGGCAGCTTTCACGTCATCGGGAGTGCCCACCGCACGGCACGTCATCTCGCGCTCAATCCGCCGGATCATGCCCGAAAGCGCCTTACCGGCCCCGATTTCCCAGGCCTCTGTGACACCCTGAGCGGCCATGTAGAGCACCGATTCGCGCCAGCGGACCACTCCGGTCACCTGCTCAATCAAAAGCGCGCGGATCTGATCGGGGTCCTGCACCGCAGTTGCGCGCACATTTGCCACCAACGGCACGACGGGCGCGGCAAAGGTGACCTCGGCCAGGGCCGCCGCCATCTCTTCGGCGGCCGGCGCCATCAAGGCACAGTGAAACGGGGCACTGACCGGCAACAGCAAGGCGCGTTTGGCGCCTTTGGCCTTGGCCAGCTCAACCGCGCGTTCAACCGCGCCTTTATGGCCCGAGACCACAACCTGACCGGGATCATTGTCATTGGCGGCCTGACAGACCTCGCCTTGCGCGGCCTCGTCCGCCACGGCGCGGGCGGCGTCGTAATCAAGCCCCAGAATGGCGGCCATGGCGCCAACGCCCACCGGCACCGCCTTTTGCATGGCAAGGCCACGAATACGCAATAGCCGCGCCGTATCGGCAATGCTCAGCGCACCAGCGGCGGCCAAAGCCGAATATTCCCCAAGCGAATGCCCCGCCACAAAGCCACCGGCCCGTGAGATATCGACGCCCTCCGCCTCAAGCGCGCGCAACGCCGCAAGCGAGGTTGCCATCAAGGCCGGCTGGGCGTTTTCGGTCAGGGTCAGAGTGTCCTGATCGCCCTCCCAGATCAGCGCCGAAAGAGTCTCGCCAAGCGCCTCATCGACCTCGTCGAAAACCGCTTTGGATGCCGGATAGGCCTGCGCCAACTCGCGCCCCATGCCGATGGTCTGCGCCCCCTGCCCGGGAAATACGAATGCTCGGTTCATATGCTCAATAGCCTCCCTAAAAGTGCCCCCGGATACCGCGCCGCGCGGGCTATGGCAACGCCCTTCGGCTGTGTTGCAGGGCTGCACCTGCGCTGTGCGCCAGATGCCATTGCCCCGCCCGTGCAGTTGACTAGATTGGGCGCGCAACCAAAAGGAACAACGCGATGCCACTCAACAACTCGGCCACCACTTACGGCAGTGTGACCAAAACCTTTCATTGGCTGAC
The DNA here is from genome assembly GCA_965364785.1 of uncultured Roseovarius sp. GTDB lineage: Bacteria > Pseudomonadota > Alphaproteobacteria > Rhodobacterales > Rhodobacteraceae > Roseovarius. The sequence goes on from CBDTZA010000335.1 coordinate 1,645, forward strand.
CGCGCTTTTGATCCTGTCCAACATTCCGCTTGGCCTTATTGCAAGCGATCTGGCGTATGAGGTTCGGATCGCCCCGACCGAGGCCCTGATCAATCGTACCACGTTTCTGTTTTCCCTGCACAAGACCATAGGCGTGGCGATGTTCTTTGTGGCTCTGGCGCGCATCTCTTGGGCGGTAAGCCAGCCCAAGCCGGGGCTTTTGAATGGCGACAAATGGTTTGAGGCCTGGGCGGCGGAAACCGTGCATTGGCTGCTTTATGGCTCATTGGTGGCGGTGCCGCTTTCGGGTTGGGTGTATCACGCGGCCACCTCTGGCTTTGCGCCAATCTGGTGGCCATTGGGCCAAACCCTGCCGCTGGTGCCGAAATCCGAGACCGTAGCGGCCCTGGCGGGCACGCTGCACTATATCCTGCAATGGGTTCTGATCGGCGCGATTGGCGCGCATGTCGCGGGCGCGCTCAAGCATCACCTGCTGGATCGCGACGCCACGCTGCGCCGGATGCTGCCGGGCCATACCCCCGGCCAGCCCACCACGCGCCAGCCCGGTCATGTCCTGCCCTTTGTCACCGCCCTTGCGGTGTGGCTGGCGGCGCTTGGCGGGGCGGGCATGCTTGGCTGGTTCAGCGCGGGCGCTGACGCGGATGCCGCAGGTCTGGCGCAGGTCGAGAGCGATTGGCAGGTCTCGGACGGTCAATTGCAGGTCACCGTGCAACAGATGGGCTCTGCGGTGCAGGGAAGCTTTGCCGACTGGACCGCCGACATTACATATGACGAGATTGGCGATGCGACAGGTAAACATGGCTCTGTCGAGGTCACCATCGCAATCGGCTCGCTCTCGCTTGGCTCGGTCACGAAACAGGCGATGGGGCCGGATTATTTCAAGGTCAGCGACTTTCCGACCGCGCAATTCACCGCCGATCTGTTCGAGACCGATCAGGGCCATGTGGCGCGCGGCACGCTCACCATTCGCGACAAACCGGTGCCGGTCGAGATGCCCTTTGACCTTGTGATCGAGGGCGACAGCGCCAGCGTCAGCGGCGCCCTGTTGGTGGATCGGCGCGTCTTTGATGTCGGCACCGCCATGACCGACGCCAATTCGCTTGGGTTCGGCGTTGAAATCAAGGTCGATCTGACCGCCACGCGCGCGCCCTGAAAGACGCGCTAGTCGTCGAGCTTGCGCGCCTCATCGAGCAGCATCACCGGGATACCGTTGCGTATGGGAAAAGCCAGACCCGCGCCTTTGCTGATCAGCTCCTGACGCTCGGCGTCATAGCGCAGGGTCTGGTGGGTCTGCGGACAGATCAGCGCCTCAAGCATGCGCCGATCAAAGGCCGGGGTGGTCTCGGGTGTGTCGCTCATTGCATGATATCCTCACTATCGCCGCCACGCAGCGAATATTCGATCAGTGTCACAAGCGTTTCGCGCCGTGTGCTCAGCGATGGCGCCTCAAGCAGGGCCTGTTTATCCTCAGGCTCGAACCCCAGAAGCAT
>CBDTZA010000336.1:0-3127 GCA_965364785.1 uncultured Roseovarius sp.
CCCGCATCGTGGCCCTCACTGCCCATTTCAGCGCCGAAAAGGCCGATGAGTTGCGCGCCGCGGGCATGGACGCTGTAGAAACCAAACCGATGCGCCGCGCAACCCTGCGTGATCTTCTGGCGGGTATTCCCACGGCGAGGCCGGCCCATGCGGCCCATGACCCGTTGATTTGCGTTGATAACAGCATGCTGTCGCATCTTGGCAACACCCTGCCCCCGGCCAGCATCCTCGGCCTGCTCGACAAGTTTCAGGCCGAGGGCACGCAGTTCATTGACGATCTGGACAATCTGCAATCCCTGCCGCCCGAGGATCTGGCCGACCGTCTGCATGGCTTTGCAGGCTCTGCGGCCACCACCGGCGCCGTGGCCTTGCAGGCGCTTCTGGCACAGGCCGAAACCGCGCTTCGACAGGGCGATAAAGACACGGCAGAGGCGCTCTTGACCGACTTGCCAAAGCTGTGGAGTGACACCATGGCGCAGCTGTCTGCACGCCACCGCGCGGCCTGAACGCGGATCAAGTCGATCCTTCACAAAGAGTTGCCTTTCAACGGGCTTACTATACTTTCTCAACAAACTAGAATGGTTCAACGGCGCCCCTTGTCGCAAAGGGGCATTTTTGGTGGAAGGACCTCCGATACCGATGTCAGTCTGGAAACAACTCTTGCTGCTTTGCCTGCTCACGGGCACCGCCTATGGTGGCTTTGAGGCCTATAAAACCTACCTTGCCCCCGAAGCGGTGACCGAGGAGGATTCGCACGGGGCACGCCCGGTGACGGTCGAACTTGCGCGCGCCGAAACCCGGCTCTTGCAGCAAATAATCGAGGCCGTTGGCACCACCCGCGCTCTGCACTCCATCGACATTGTCCCCGAGGTTGACGGCCGCCTGGTCGAGCTTACAATCGAGCCGGGCAAGAGGGTGCAAAAGGGCGATATTCTGGCGCGGCTTGACGACACTATTCAGCGCGCCGATCTGGTCGAGGCCGAGGCGGTCCTGACCGAACAGCGCCAGACCGTCGAACGCATCCGCCAGTTGCGCGTGACCAATGCCGTCTCGCAAGCCAGTCAGGAAGAGTCTATCGCGCGCCTCGCCGAGGCCACCGCAGCGGTCGAGCGTACCCGCCGCCGGCTGGAGGATCGGATGATCAAGGCGCCCTTTGGCGGCGTCGTGGGCCTAACCAATTACGATGTCGGCGCGCGCGTCTCCGAGGGGCAGGTTCTGACCCGGCTTGATGATCTTAGTGAAATCGAGGTCGAATTTTCCCTGCCTGAAACCATCTTTGCCCAGGTGTCGCGCGGTCAAACCCTAAGCGCGGTCAGCGCCGCCTTTCCGGGGCGCGTCTTTACCGGCACGATTGACGCGGTCGACAACCGGATCGACCCGGTCAGCCGCGCCTTTCGCACCCGCGCCCTTATCCCCAACCCGGACAGCACCCTGCCCGCGGGCATGTTCCTGTCGCTCAAGCTTATCCTGTCGGAAGCCGAGGCCCTTGTCGTGCCCGAAGAGGCGATCATCTTTCAGGCCGCCGAAACCTATGTTTTCGTGAACGAGGATGGCAAGGCGGCGCGCCGCGTGGTGGTTACCGGTCAGCGGCTTAACGGCGTGATTGCCGTGACCTCGGGGCTTGCCCCCGGCGAAGAGGTGATCATTCGCGGGTTGCAACGGGTGCGCCCCGGCAGTGACCTCAAGATCAAGGGCGCCGACAAGGGTGCCACCGCCAAATTCAACGCACAAAAGCCGGAAAAAGCGACATGACCCTTTCAGATATCTCAATCCGCCGCCCGGTTCTGGCAGCCGTGGTCAGCCTGTTGATCGTATTGTTCGGTCTGGCCGCCTTGCGATCTGTTCCGGTGCGTGAATTGCCCGATGTGGACAATGCCGTGGTGACCGTGACCACCACCTATCGCGGTGCCGCGCCCGAGGTGATTGATACTGACCTGACCGAGACCATCGAGGGTGCGATTGCCTCGATCTCGGGCATCCGCTCGATCAGTTCCGAGAGCCGTCAGGGCCGCTCGCGGGTGACCATCGAATTTGACAGCGGCACCGATATCGACGTGGCCGCCAATGATGTGCGCGACGCCGTGGGCCGGGTGCGCGGCGATATCCCCGAAGAGGCGGATGAGCCGCAGGTTGTCAAAAGCGATGCCGATGCCGACCCGGTAATGCGCCTTGCCATCACCTCGGACCGGATGACCACTGCCGAGATCACCGATTACATCGACCGCTTCGTGGTCGACCGCATTGCCACACTCGAGGGTGTGGCCAATGTCGATATTTATGGCGCGCGCCCTTTCGCGGTGCGCATCTGGATCGACCGGCGCGCCCTCGCCGCGCGCAATCTGACGGTGTCGGATATCGAGGCGGCGCTGCGCCGCAACAATATCGAGCTGCCCGCCGGCGAGGTCGAATCCTATAACCGCCAACTGTCTGTGCGGCTCAACAGCCGCATGACCAGCATCGAGGATTTCCGCGATATCGTGCTTGATCGCGTCGCGGGATACCCTGTGCGCCTTGGTGATGTGGCGCGCATCGCGCCCGGCGTCGCCGATGACAGCACCATCGTGCGCACCAATGGCAAGGATGCCGTCGGCGTCGCTGTTCTGCGCCAGAGCCAATCGAACACGCTGGCGATTTCCAAGGCGGTGCGCGCCGAGATCAAGTCGCTGAACAACAGCCTGCCCGAGGGCATGGAGATCATCGTCGGTTCTGATGATGCGCTGTTTGTCGGGGCCTCGATCCGCGAAGTGGTGATTGCGCTGTTCATTTCGCTTGCGCTGGTGATTACCGTGATCCTGTTGTTTTTGCGTAGCATTCGCGCCACGCTTATCCCGGCGATTACCATTCCTGTTTCGCTGATTGGGTGTTTTCTGTTGATCGGCCTTTGGGGGTTTTCGCTTAATACGCTGACGCTTCTGGCGCTGTTGCTGGCGATCGGGTTGGTGGTTGATGACGCGATCGTGGTGCTCGAAAACATCCAGCGCCGGATCGAGCTTGGCGAATCCCCGCTTGTGGCAAGCCTGAAGGGCGCGCGACAGGTGACATTCGCGGTGATTGCCACCTCGCTCACGCTGGTGGCGGTATTTGTGCCCTTGTCGTTCATGCCCGGACAGGTCGGGCGGCTGTTCGT
>CBDTZA010000337.1:0-3114 GCA_965364785.1 uncultured Roseovarius sp.
GATCGACGTAATGTTTCACGTTCTTGGCGTGGGACGGCATGATCATTTTCATGAAGTCCTTGGCGATGCGATAGCCGCGTTCGCCTTCAACCAGAACCTCGTCGATGTCGCGGTTATAAAGGTCACGGATCGAGCGTTTGATCAGGTCGCCTTCTTCATAGATCTTGGCCGGCGCGATGGATTTCAGCGTCAGCTCGCGGATCTGCTCCCAGAGGCGCTGAAGGTATTCGTAATCGCGCTTGATCTCGGCCTTGGTGCGTTTTGCACCGGCGGTGCGCACGATAAGGCCCGCGCCGCTTGGCACCTCAATCTCATTGGCGATCTCTTTAAGCTTTTTGCGGTCCTCGGCACTGGTGATCTTGCGGCTGATGCCGCCGCCACGCGCGGTGTTGGGCATCAGGACACAATAGCGCCCCGCAAGGCTAAGATAGGTGGTCAGCGCCGCGCCTTTATTGCCGCGCTCTTCCTTGACGACCTGCACCAGAAGGATCTGGCGAACCTTGATCACTTCCTGAATTTTATAACGGCGCGGGCGCGGTTTGCGCACCGGGCGGATATCTTCGCTGTCATCCTCATCGGCAACAGATTCGATCTCGTCATCGTGCGAGGCGTGATCACGGTTGTCATCGCCGTTGTCCCTGTCATCGGCTTTGTCGCCGCGGCTGTTATTACCGGCTTGGGGCGCATCGTTTGCCTCAGTGTCGTCGATCTCGGGCTCTTCCACGGGGGTTTCGGCGACGCGCTCCATCGGCGAAGAGCCCTCTTCGGACTCGCCCTCAAGATCGATGGTTTCCATGCCCGAGATTTCGCCATTGACCACCGCATCATCGGATTTGGTGGTTTCGGCCTTGGGTCTTGATCGCGACCGCGAGCGACGCTTGGGCTTTTCGTCTTCTTCTTTTTGCGCCTCGGCATAGGCCCGTTCTTCTTCCATCAGAGCCTCGCGGTCGGCGACCGGAATCTGGTAGTAATCGGGATGAATTTCCGAGAATGCAAGAAACCCGTGGCGATTGCCGCCATAGTCAATGAACGCCGCCTGAAGCGACGGTTCGACCCGGGTAACCTTTGCTAGGTAGATATTGCCTGCAAGTTGGCGTTTATTTTCGGATTCAAAATCAAATTCCTCGACCTTGTTTCCGTCGACCACCACAACGCGGGTTTCTTCCGCGTGGGTGGCATCAATGAGCATTTTCTTAGCCATGTTTTCCGTTTGCATCGCGGCTCACACACCTGCCCCGGTGGGGCGGCGCGTTGCGGGAGATGTCTGATAAGGGCGATAGCGTGCGCGCAGCCAGGTGTACCTGTATCGGCCCCGGCTATGACGTTTTGATGTGTCGCGCGCTTCATCGCGGTTCTTCTACTCCGGCGCGTGTTACGGCGCCAATTCAGGGCCTCACCAACCTGATATCAGGGGCAAGGCGTGTATTTGGCCCATGTTAAAGGGCCCAATCGGCCTGCTGGAACCTGCGGGCAATTACCCTAAGCACGTATCCAGCAGCGAAACTCTCGTGGAGGTTGCATTGCAATGCATGTCTCCATCCCGTCACACTAAAGCGTCACATAGAGGAATTACAATGGAGAAAATGCGAATCCGGCCGATTGAACGCTCAGAGATAGTCCGAGCGCTGAAGGCCATATTTAGCCATTTTCTCATTCAACGTGCGGCGCGGCAGGCATAATTCATCCATCACGGCCGCAATCGACCCCTTGTGGCGGCGCATCGTGTTGTCGATCAGCATCCGTTCAAACGCCTCGACATATTCTTTCAGCGGCTTGCCCTCGGTGGTCATCACCGGCTGCATGTCCTGATGATCGGAAATCAGAAGCGAGGCGATGGTGCCGCTGCCGCGCCGCGATTGCAGCACCGCGCGTTCGGCCACGTTGAACAACTGGCGCACATTGCCGGGCCATGGCGCCTGTAAAAGCTGAGTCGCCTCTTGCGCCGAAACCTGCGGCGCGGCGCAGCCATAATCATCGGCAAACTGATCGCTGAACCGGGTGAACAGCGTCAGAATATCTTCGCCCCGCTGACGCAAAGGCGGCAGGGTAATCCGCAATGAGGCCAGACGATAAAACAGATCCGAGCGCAAAGCGTCTTCACAGGTGCGCCCCTCATCCTGCATGTTGGAAATCGCCACAATGCGGATTTCGGGCGGTGTGCCATCCTCATTGATGTGGGTCAGAAGGCGGGCTTGCGCGGCCTCGGACAGGGATTCGATATCCTCAAGCACAAGCGTGCCGCCGCGCGCCTCTTCGACGGCGGGCAATTGGGCGTCTTCGGGGTGCATCGGGCCAAACAGCCGCTTGATCAGCGCCTCATCCTCAAAGGCGGCGCAGGACACGGTGACAAACTTTTTGCCCGCCCGCGCGCCGACCGCATGCAGGGCATGCGCCACAAGGGTCTTGCCGGTGCCGGTTTCGCCTTCGATCAGAACGTGACCATCGGCCTGTCCCAGATCAAGAATATCCTCGCGCAAACGCTCCATCGCCTGGCTGGTACCGATCAGCTTTTTCATAAGCTGGCCACCATCCGACAGCTCTTTGCGCAACGCACGGCTATCAAGGGTCATACGGCGCGCCTGTGTGGCCTTTTTGGCCAGCTCGGTCATGCGATCGGGGTTGAACGGCTTTTCCAGAAAATCAAACGCGCCGATGCGCATCGCCTCGACCGCCATCGGCACATCGCCATGCCCGGTGATCATGATCACCGGCAGGCTTGAATCCGCGCCCATCAGCTTTTTCAGGAACTGCATGCCATCCATACCGGGCATCTTGATATCGGTGACCACGATGCCCGGATAATCCGCCCCAAGCGATTTCAGCGCCTCTTCGGCGCTTGGAAAGGCCTCGGTGTCATAGCCCGACAGGGCCAACCACTGGCTGATGGACTGACGCATGTCTTTTTCATCGTCAACAATCGCAATCTTCATCGCACTTGGCATTATGCATCACTCCGCTGCACGGGTCTCTTCGGGCTCTTGTGGTAAGATAGGCAGTTGCATTTCAAATACAGCCCCCCCACCGGTCGCATTGCGCGCCATGAGGCGCCCACCTAGGTCGTTCACGATACCCGATGAAATGGCAAGCCCCAAGCCAACCCCGTCACCGGCCAGC
>CBDTZA010000338.1:0-3105 GCA_965364785.1 uncultured Roseovarius sp.
TGTCGCTGGGCCTTGGCCTGTCGGTGCTCGCCGCTGTCGGCCAGATCGACACCAACCTGCGCGGTGCCATCGCGCGTGAATTGCCCGCCATCGCGCCGAGCTTTTTCGTGCTCGACATCCAGTTCGACCAGATCGATGCGGTGCGCGAACGCGTCACCCATATGACTGCCTCGTCGGCGACATGGCCGCATTACCTGTTGGACATGGCCGAGGGTGACACGCTTTTGATGTTCGACATCCGGCGCTATGAGACCAACCTCATGCGGCTGGCAGAACTGGCCACGGCGCGCGGCGTGCGGGTTATTCTGATCACCGATCAATGGGTTAGCCCGATTGCCGATCTGGCGCGCCATACCTTCAATTGCTGGGTCGAAATCCCCTCGGCCTGGGATTCGAATGTCTCGACGATGATGCTTCTTGAGGCGCTGATTGCGGCGGCACAGGAAGAACGCTGGCCCGCAACGCGCGAACGTTACGAGCGGCTGGATGAGCTGTTCAACGCGACCCGCCTGTTTCAGAAATAGCCGCCAATCCGGCCTGCATATCCGCCTGAAGCGCGGCCACATGACCCGCCAGATGGGCGCAAAACGCCGCCGCGATCACTGATTGCGGGCTGTGTGCGGGTGTCAGGATCGACACCTTGCTTGTGATCGCTGGCTGAAACCGGCGAAACCGGATCGAGTCGGCAGTCGTGCTTTGAAGATGGGTATGAGCGGTGATCATATCGCAGATCATGGCGCATAACCCTGCCTCGACAAAGCGCAGGCCGGGCAGGAAAGTCTGCAACTCGAACCGTCGCTGAAACGTGCAACCAGCGGCCTCGAACGCGCGGCAGGTCTGGCCATAGGTGGTGTGTTCGGCAAACAGCGTGGCCAGCGCGGCGCCATCCAGATCGCTCGCCGTGACGTGTGCGCGCGCGGCCAGAGGATCGCCCGCAGGCAGGGCGCAGACGCATTCCATGTCGAAATCCTGCTGATTGATAGAGGCGCGCGGCATCGGCGCCTCGGCAAAGCCGACATCGAACTGTTGCGAGGCGATCAGATCTTCGATCACGGTCGAGGACCGCATCATCAACGACACCTCGATCCCCGGCTTGTCACGCAGGAAATCGGTCAGCACCATCGGCAGGAAAAACCCCGACGCCGCCGGATGACAGGCGATGCGCAACCGCCCCGCCGAGAGATTGCCAATGCCGCCCAGGGTGCGCTTGGTCTGGTCCAGCCGGTCAAGGATATCCTCGCATTCCTCAAGGAAAAACTGCGCCTCTGGGGTCGGGGTCAACTTGCCATGCTCGCGCAGGAACAGGGCAAAACCCAACTCACCCTCAAGCCCGGCGATCATCGCGCTCACGGCGGGTTGCGTGCGCCCCAGGGTGCGCGCCGCGCCGCTGATTGACCCGGATCGGATCACCTCGCGGAAGGTATGGAGCTGGCGAAAGGAGAGGTTCATCTTGAGGGTATAAGCCAAATCTATGGAATCAACGTTTTTTCCAATTTGATTTTATATGTGACGACACGTCAAGCTATTGGTTAACGACCATCCGAGTCGCCGGGGGAATTATGGACAGGTTTTCGAAGTATCTGCTGACAGGCCTGATCTGCGTGGTGGCCCTTGGTCAGTTCGTGCAGGTGATCACGCGCTATGTGCTGCAAATTCCGGTGATGGGGCTTGAGGAAACCATGCTTTACCCCACGCTCTGGCTTTATATCCTTGGGGCGGTCAATGCCTCTCGTGAAAACACCCATATCCGGGCCAACGTTCTGGAAATATTCGTGAAAACAGATCGCGGCCATACCATTCTGGCGATCGTGGGCGAGATCATAAGCCTTGTTGTCGGGCTTTGGTTGCTGAGCTGGGCCTGGGATTACACGCGCTATGCCTGGCGGGTCTGGCGCGAAAGTCCGACGCTTTATATCCCGACGTTTTACTCTGATGTGGCGCTGTTCGTCGGGCTTGCTTTGATGATGGTTTATACCGCCTGGCACCTTCTGAGCCATATTCGCGCGTTAACCAAAGGATCGGCCCAATGATCGAAGTTGCCCTTCTGGCCGTCGCCGTTCTGGTGTTGTTTCTGACGCTTGGCGTGCCGCTGCCCTATTGTTTCGGGGGCGCGTTGATGGTGATGTATTTCATCGGCGACGTGACCATGAAGGGCAATATGCTCTGGGGGTTTCAGCAGCTGAGCAATCCGATTCTGCTTGCGATTCCGCTGTTTGTTCTGGCCGGTACAGTTATGTCTGAAAGCGGGATCGCGGCCTCTTTGCTGCGGTTTGTGAGTGCCTTTATCGGCCATATTCGCGGCGGGCTTGGCGTGGTGGCGGCGGTGTCCTGTGCGGTGATCGGTGCGATTTCCGGCTCCGGTCTGACCGGGATTGCCGCGATCGGGCCGCTGCTTATCCCCGAGATGGAAAAGCGCGGTTATCCACGGGCATATGCCACCGCCCTGATCGCCAATTCGTCGATCCTTGGCCTGCTTATTCCGCCGTCGGTCACGATGATTGTCTATGGCTGGGTGACCGATACCTCGATCCTTGCGTGCTTTCTGGCGACGCTTGGGCCGGGCCTTTTGATCATGTTCAATTTCTCGGTCGTGAACCTCTGGATGAGCCGCAAGTTCAACCTGATCCTTGACGACAAGCCGACATTTTCCGAGCTGAGCACCCAAGTGGCGCAACGCGGCTTTCACGCCTTTCCCGCGCTTTTGATGCCGGTAATCATTCTGGGCGGCATCTACGGCGGTATCATGACCCCGACCGAGGCTGCCGCCGTGTCGGTGATCTATGCGGTGCCGGTGGGTTTTCTGATCTACAAGGGCCTGCGGTGGGAGAATTTCCTGAGTGCGGGCCAAGAGGCCGCCACCGCCGTGGGGGCGATCATGTTGATGATCCTGTTTTCGATGATCCTGAGCCAGATTTTCGTGATGGAAGGCATCCCGCAGGCGCTTGTCAGCTCGATCTTTAACATCACCGATGACAAGGTCATGTTGCTTATCCTGATCAATATCCTGTTGTTTCTGGTCGGGATGGTGGTCAATGACGTCACCGCGATCATCCTGATTGCGCCGCTTCTTTTGCCGCTGATGAATGCCATCGGCGTAAGCCCAGT
>CBDTZA010000339.1:0-3099 GCA_965364785.1 uncultured Roseovarius sp.
GGGCGTGGTGGCGCTTGCCTCAGCGGGGACAACCACCAGAAACGGGCGTTCATGGCTCATGAAACTATGGCCAAGCGCGCGGCTGAAATTCGGCCCCGGCACAAGCGCCACAGCGTCAACCCCAAGGGCGGCGGCCACGCCTGCATAGTCTGCAAGATGAGAGGAAAGGGTTTGCGTCACGCAATCTCACTTTCATAAAGGCGAGCGGAGGCAGCGCGCTTGGCACCGCCCCCGCAAGCGACGGGTCGCTTATTGCGACAGGCCGACCTGAGTGAAGATGTGCCCACCAAGCGGGTGAACCACAAATCCCTCAACTTCAGGGCGCATGGTCATGTAGACGACCGAATGCGCGATCGTGGCCCAGGGGGCCTGATCTTTGAAGATCTCCTGCGCCTTTTCATAGAGCGGTGTACGTTCGGCTTGCGTTGGCAGAACCTTGGCCGCGTTGATCGCCTTGTCAAAATCTTCGTTGCACCATTGTGCGCGGTTCGAGGCGCCAACGCCATCACAGCCCAGAAGAACGGCAAGGAAGTTGTCGGGATCACCATTGTCACCGGTCCAGCCAAGCAGAACCGCACCATCGCGATCCTCGGCTTTCGAGCGCTCAAGATACTCGCCCCACTCATAGGATACGATCTCGACGGTGACGCCGATTTTCGAGAAATCCTCTTGCATGAGTTCGGCCATACGGCGCGCATTGGGGTTATAGGGGCGCTGCACCGGCATCGCCCAGATCTTGAGGTTCAGATCGTTGACGCCTTCGGCCGCCAGCATTTTCTTGGCCGCCTCGGGATCATAGGGATCATCCACGATGGCATCGTCATAGGACCACATTGTCGGCGGGATCGGGTTTTTGGCAATCTGGCCAGAGCCCTGGAAAACCACGTCAATGATCGCCTGCTTGTCGATCGCCATGTTCAGCGCCTTGCGGACATTGGCGTTGTCATAGGGGGCAACCTTGGTGTTGTAGGCAAGGTAGCCCACGTTAAGGCCTTCCTGCTCCATCACGACGATGTCCTCGGCGTCTTTCATTGCCTGAACATCCGCCGGGTTTGGATAGGCCATGATGTGGCACTCGCCTGCCTGCACCTTCTGGTAGCGCACGCTTGCATCGGGGGTGATTGCAAAGATAAGCGATTGCACCTTGGCCGCGTCACCCCAGTAGTCGTCATTGCGCAGATACCGGATGACAGCATCTTTCTGATAGGCCTGGAACGTGAACGGACCGGTGCCGATCGGCGCCTGGTTCACCAGTTCGGGGGTGCCCGCAGCCAGCATCGCATCGGCGTATTCCTTGGACACGATAGAGGCAAAATCCATCGCCATGTTGGCAATGAACGGCGCCTCGGGGCGGGTCAGGTGGAACTTGACCGTATAGTCATCGACCTTTTCCATGCTGCTGACCAGCTCTGGCATCGACATGCCTGTGTAGTATTCCCAAGTGCCGCCCGAAACCTGATTATAGGGGTTGTCGGGGTTGCCCTGACGATCAAACGAAAAGATCACGTCATCGGCATTGAAGTCGCGCGTCGGGGTGAAATCGGCGTTCGAGTGGAACTTGACGCCCTTGCGCAGATTGAAGGTGACCGTCTTGCCGTCCTCAGACACCATCCAGCTTTCGGCGAGCCCGGGAAGAACCTCGGTCGTGCCAACCTTGAATTCGGTGAGTTGGTTATAGATCGGGTGGCTGGACGCATCAAACGTCGTGCCTGCGGTATAGAGTGCCGGATCAAACCCTTCGGGTGACCCTTCGGAGCAATAGACCAGCGATTGCGCCGAGGCGCCCGACGCCCCCAAAGCAGCGAAAGCGACCCCTGCGAAAAGTGAAAGTCTAAAAGACATGCGTCTCTCCCTGATGTTGTCAGTTTCTCTTTGACGGACTCTTGTGGTCCGACGTGCCCCTACTCTGCATGGCTATTTCCAGAAAGCAATCCGATTGTTCCCGCCACCTGCGGCGGATTTTCAAGTTATCAGGTGTCAGACCTTGAATATAATCAGCCTGCCGCCAGCTTCGTTCCATGTCATTCCACGAGGTTGGGCTGGACCAAAAGGCGTGGCTTTTTGCCGGGTGCCGAGCGCGGTGGCGAGCGCGGTGGCGACAGGGCGGCCTTCATGATAACCGCGACCCTCGGCGCCTGCCTAAATTAAAAATGGGCAGATTGCCCTTGGACAGGATCAGGTTTGCGCCCTTCTAAAAGACAGTATCGAAATGCCTTCCGACTATGTTGGCAGAGTCTATATCATTTACAAAAGACCCTACACCGTGAGGATATTGAACATCTCGCGGATCGCCCGATCCTGATCGGTTGAAAGATAGGCCGGGTGATGCTCGGCCAGAATGGTGCGGGCGCGGGTGCGGGCGATGTCCCAGATATCGGGCGCACCGTTTTCGTGCCAGGTGATTGGCGGGTTGCGGTTGGCAAGGCTGGGGTAAAGATAATCGCGCTCCATCGCCGCATAGGTTTGTTGCGCGCCCAGAAAATGCCCCACGCCGCGCACCGTGTCACAGATCGTCTCGAACCCTAACGTGTCGTCATTCACCTCGATGCCGCGCAGGATGCGGTAGATGTTGCCATTCATCTCGTCATCCAGAACAAAGCCCTCAAAGCTGACCCCCAAAAGCGAGGCGGTCATGCCCGAGCTTTCATAAATCAGATTGCCCCCTGCCAGTGCGGCAGCCAAAGCCGTCAGCCCCTTTTCGGCGCCATATTGCGCGTCAATCGCCTTGGCGTCGGTCATTGAGGCCGCCACGCCCGAGGGCAGGCCAAGCCAGTTCGATATCTGCGCCGAGGCCGCGTTCATCACCGCAATCTCGCCGCCGCCCCCGGCGAATGACCCGGTGCGCAGGTCGATCACCAGCGGCCAGTTGGAAAACACCATCGGATGGCCGGGGCGGATGGCATGCACCATCACAAGGCTGGCCAGGGTTTCGGCCAGGGACTGCGCCAGAAACCCCGCCAGGGTGGCCGGTGCGGTCGCGCCCGATTGCGCGGCGGTGATGCACGACAGCGGGATGTTATGGGCGATGCAGGCATAGACCACATCGACCGCATCTTCGCCAAACCGCATCGGCGAGATCACCGGGCTGATATGCGCCTT
>CBDTZA010000340.1:0-3098 GCA_965364785.1 uncultured Roseovarius sp.
CCGATCAACAGCCCGTACCGCAGAGGACCACCCGGAAGGTGCGCAGCATCACAACCACATCGGTCACCAGCGACAGTTCCTTGAAATAGCTGTTGTCGAATTCGGCACGCTCGGCAAAGCTGCTTTCATTGCGCGCCGAGATTTGCCAAAAGCCGGTAATGCCCGGACGCATGGCGTAATAGGCAAGGCCCGGATACATCCCGCGCTGCGATGGCATCATCGGACGCGGGCCGACAATCGACATATCGCCCTTGAGTACGTTGAAAAGCTGCGGCAGCTCGTCCAGCGATGTCTTGCGAATGATCCGCCCGACGGTCGTGATCCGGGGGTCATGGCGCAGTTTCTGATGCTCGTCCCATTCGCGGCGATGCTCGGGGTTGGCATTCAGATATGTTTCAAGCTGCGCCTCGGCATCGGTGACCATGCTGCGCAATTTCCACATGCGGAAGTTGACGCCATTCCGTCCGACGCGCTCTTGCGCAAAGAAGGGTGATTTTCCGTCCAGGGCGACCAGCGCCGCCAGCAGCGCCACAACGACGATGACCGGCACGGCCACGGCAAGGACGATCAAGATGTCCAGAAGGCGCTTTGAGAACCCAGTGTAGACCTGAGACCCATCGACAAGGGTCGCTCGGTTTTGAATAAAATCGTTAGTATCCAGGCGTGGCTGCGCCCGAAGCGTTCTAAAAGTCATTTTGGCACTCCCCAGAAACACACAATCCCCAAACCATTTACCGTCACGCATTCGGGCACCCCTTGCACCCGTAAGAAGGCCGGACAGCCCGGCCAGCGCCTTTTCAATCGCGACCGAATTGCGGCAAAAACTGCACCGAATTTGGGCGCCCCGGACTACACGTAATCCGATGGTATCGCATATGGCATCTGGTTTTCTTGGCAGCCTTCACGACAGATAGACAGATGCCCCCACATCTAACTCGTCACGAATTTATTCAGCTATTCAAGTAACTTATACAGGATTACCCACAACGCCAAAGCAAGTCAAGAACCTGCGAAAAACACAACCTTAAGAATATCTTCACCCTAAAAGGCCCACAGATTGGTCCTGCGGCATGGCCGCTACTGCCCCCTTTTCGCCCTGTTCGTTGTCTTTCGATTCCCCACCTACTGGCCCAAATTTTACCACATTTCAGCCCCAAATGCATCGAGATACTGTTGCCGTGGGTGGGCCGATTAACCATTGCTGCGCAAGAGATTATATTGATATGCGAAACAATGAATGTGAAATCACACCATTGCCGCCTAAGAAAGGGGAAAATTCGGCCTCTGACCCCATAAACGCTGCGTAATGAGGCAATCACTGTTGCCACTTGCGAAACAGGCTTGGGGCCCAAGTTTAGCCTGGGCAGCGCAAAACCCGCCCGAAACGAGCGCGCCACATCATCGCCACATTTCTGACACGTTTAAAGAGAGCTTTGAAAACGCCTGTTGGTACGCGCTTTTCACGGCGCGGCATAATTCGCTCCGAATCACCCCGTGCAAAGAGGGCAATCAGGTCAAAATTGACGGCTGTCACGCAGGCAAAAACGCCGCCCGGGGGTATCCCGGACGGCGCGTGAAGCCTGGGTTTGAAAAGACGCGTCAGGCGCGCACAAGCGCCTCATATCCTTCGGCCACTTCGCGGGTCAGGGCGCCCACCTCAAAGTGATAGTCGCCGATCTGGCCCACCGGGGTCACCTCGGCGGCGGACCCGGTCAGGAAGCACTGCTCGAACCCTTCAAGCTCTTCAGGCATGATGTGGCGTTCATGCACTTTGATCTGGCGATCGCGCAGCATGCCGATCACCGTCTGCCGGGTCAGGCCGTTCAGGATCGAATCCGCCAGCGGCGTGTGCACCTCGCCATCCTTGACGAAAAAGATGTTGGCGCCGGTCGCCTCGGCCACATAGCCGCGATAATCGAGAAACATCGCATCCGAACAGCCCTTGGCCTCGGCCGCGTGCTTGGACATGGTGCAGATCATGTAAAGACCAGCCGCCTTGGCCGCCACCGGGATGGTTTCGGGGCTGGGGCGTTTCCATTTGGCGATGTCGAGCTTGGCGCCTTTCATCTTGGCGTCGCCATAGTAGTTGCCCCATTCCCATGCGGTCACCGCCATGCGGATCGGGTTGCGCGAAGCGGCGACCCCCATATCCTCTCCAGCCCCGCGAAACGCCACCACCCGCAGATACGCATTGGTCAGGTTGTTGGCGTCCAGCACCTCGCGCTTGGCGGCTTCGATCTGATCCACAGTGTAAGGGATCGCCATATCCATAAGCTCTCCCGATTTCAAAAGCCGCGCTGAATGTTCGCGGCTTTTGAATACCTTGCCATCATAACAGCGCTCACCCTCGAAAACCGAGCTGGCATAGTGCAGCGCATGGGTCAGGATGTGGACATTGGCATCACGCCAATCGACAAGGCCACCATCCATCCAGATCTTTCCGTCGCGGTCATCATAGCCAGACATCATCCGTCTCCTCTTGGCATTCTTTGCATTTATTGCGCAGGTTGCGTCCGGTTCGGACATTAAATTACGCAGAAACTGAGATTCGCTACCAGTTTGACCTTGGAATGTCAATAAAGCTGACGTAATATGAAACATATCGCGGGAGTATTGTGAACGGAGACTGGTCATGGCCGAAATTCAGGGTGGCGAAACCCTTTTGTTTCTGACCGATGAACAGCTGCGCCAAGGCATCGAGGCAATGTTCTTTGCCTATCGCGGCTTTACCGCCGATCCCGACCGTATTCTGGCCACCATGGCCTATGGGCGCGCGCATCACCGGGCGATCCACTTTATCTCGCGCAGCCCCGGCACCACGGTCAACAACCTGCTGGCTGTTCTGGGCGTGACCAAGCAATCGCTCAACCGCGTGTTGCGCGCCCTGGTCGAGGATGGGCTTGTCGATAGCCGGATCGGCAAAAGCGACAAGCGCGAACGGCATCTTTATCTGACCGAAGAGGGTGAGGCGCTGGAACGCAAGCTATCGGATGCCCAACGCGCCCGCATGCGCGCCGCCTATCGTGCGGCAGGGCCACAGGCGGTGGTGGGCTTTCGTCAGGTGCTTGAGGCGATGATGGACCCCGACATGCGCCGCC
>CBDTZA010000341.1:0-3097 GCA_965364785.1 uncultured Roseovarius sp.
CTCGTGTGACAGGAAATGGCCTGCCAGCGCCCCCGGCCCATACGGCCGGAGGCTGGTTTTGGCTTTAGATCAGGGATTTCGGATCAACCGTGTCCATCCCAAGGGCGGCACCGACAGCCTCGTATGTGAGTTGACCGGCATGCACGTTCAGACCGTTCAAAAGATGCGGGTCATCGGCACAGGCCTGTTTCCAACCCTTTTTGGCCAGGGCCAGCATGAACGGCATGGTGGCATTGCCAAGCGCCAGCGTCGAGGTGCGGGCAACCGCGCCGGGCATGTTGGCCACACAGTAATGCATGATGCCATCGACCTCATAGATCGGGTCCTGATGGGTGGTCGCGCGCGAGGTTTCAAAGCAACCGCCCTGGTCAATCGCCACATCCACAAGAACCGCGCCGGGCTTCATGATCGCGAATTGATCGCGACGCACAAGCTTGGGCGCGGCAGCGCCGGGGATAAGCACCGCACCGATCACCATATCGGCCAGCGGCAGCAGCTCTTCCAGAAGGCCGGCCGAGGAATAGCCGGTCTTGAGGCGGCCCATGAACAGATCGTCGAGCAGGCTGAGGCGCGGCAACGACCGATCGAGTACAGTCACGTCCGCACCCATGCCTGCGGCGACGCGGGCCGCATTGATGCCAACAACACCGCCACCGATCACGATGACGCGTGCCGGTCCAACGCCGGGCACGCCACCCATAAGAACACCGCGGCCACCATTGGCCTTTTGCAGGGTCCAGGCGCCAACCTGAGGCGCAAGACGGCCCGCAACCTCGGACATCGGCGCCAAAAGCGGAAGGCCACCGACGCGGTCGGTTACTGTTTCATAGGCAATCGCGGTACAGCCAGACGCCAAAAGATCCTTGGTCTGTTCGGGATCGGGGGCAAGGTGCAGATAGGTGAACAAAAGCTGACCTTCGCGCAGCATCTTGCGCTCAATGGCTTGGGGTTCTTTGACCTTGACGATCATGTCGGCACTGGCAAATATTTCTTCGGCGACGCCGATGATCTTGGCGCCTGCGGCCTCATAGGCGGCATCGTCAAAACCCGCGCCAAGCCCGGCACCGGATTGAATCAGCACCTCATGGCCTTGGGTCACGGCCTCAAGTGCGGCGTTGGGGGTGACGCCGACACGATATTCCTGCGGCTTGATTTCAGTGGGGCAACCGATCTTCATAGGGATTTCTCCTCCTTGAGTATTGTCGCCACACTGTCAAAGATATCAAGCAAGACGGTTGAAATCTCACTCGTGTTTCAGGGTATTTTGTGAGTAATATTCGCAATAATGCCAAATAGTTCGAAAGGTCTTGCGTAGATGTCACTTGATTCGAACGATCGTCGCTTATTGACGATTCTGCAAAAGCGCGGGCGCATTTCCAACGCCGATCTTGCTGATGAAATTAACCTGTCGGCAAGTGCGTGTCACAGGCGCGTTCAGCGGTTAGAGGCCGAAGGCTATATCAAAGGCTATGTCGCCCTTTTGGACGCGCGCAAAATGGGTGTGCCGACGACTATTTTTGTTGAGATCACCCTGAACACCCAGGCCGACGAAGTGCTTGAATCCTTTGAAAAGGCGGTGGCGCGTATCCCTGATGTGCTTGAATGCCATCTGACCGCCGGAAGTGCGGATTACATTCTCAAGATCGTTGCCGAGGATACCGAAGATTTCGCGCGTATTCACCGGCAATACCTGACGCGGTTGCCCGGTGTGGCCAAGATGCAGTCAAGCTTTGCCCTGCGCACCGTGTTCAAGACCACGGCCCTGCCAGTTTAAACAAAATTTTACCGACTTTTCAGAAGCTTGGTTAAGCGGGCGTTCAGTGACGCCTGCGATTTTACACCCCAACTAAGGATTGGGGTATGGCCAAGACATTCAACGGGCTGGACAACGAATTTGCCGTGTCCACGGGCAGCAACGCCAACAGCAGTCCGGGCCGGTCGAAATTCGACTCTCCGTCGACAGACTCAAGCAACCTTGTGGTCACGTCACAGAACGGCGACACCGACCCTAACCTTTTTGAGGTCGGCGAAACCTATACCGTAAGTTGGACCGGCGCGGGCGGCGGGTTTATCCAGGATGCAGCGGTTTTCCGCAGCGATGAGGCCCCAGACGGGGACGGCGGCGTAATCGTGTTCGAGGGGCTGGATGAAAACGGCAATCTGGCACAGGTTGTCTGGACGCCAAGCTTTGACCTTGAAAGCTGGTATTTCGACAATTTCAACCAGGGCCAGCCGCCCGAGTTTTATACCTCGGATCAGAATGCCGCCTATACCCACGGCTATGTCTGTTTTGCCATGGGCGTTACAATTGGCACCCCAAGTGGCCCCAGACCGATCGAAAGTCTGACCGCCGGTTCGCTTGTTTCAACGCGTGATCACGGTCCCCGAAAAATCCTTTGGGCGGGGCGCAAAACCGTGGTCGGGGTGGGGCGCAACGCGCCGGTTTGGTTTGATCGCGGCGCGATTGGTAACCGTCACCCGATGCGCCTCTCGCAACAGCATCGGGTAATGGTCGCCTCGCCCATGGCCGAGTTATTTTTCGGCCATCACGAGGTTCTTGTGCCGGCCAAGGCATTTATCAATGGTCGTGACATCCGGCTGGAACCCTGCCGAGAGGTAACGTATCTGCATCTTTTGCTGGAGCAGCATGAGATACTGGATGCCGCAGGTGGCGCGCCGTGTGAAAGCCTTTTGCTTGGCGATATGGCCGACACCCTTCTGTCAGAGGATTTGCCGCATATCAGCAGCCTTGGCCCGATCCGAAATCGGGCGGTGCGCCCCATTCTAACCTATCGCGAGGCCCGTTGTATTGTCGGGGCCCGTATCCCGGCCATGACCGCCAAAGCGCTCTGAGGCGCTTGTCTGTCCTTTGACTTTGCACCACTCTGCGGCCCTAAAAGAGGGCATACCATGGAATGGGATTACATTATTGTCGGCGCCGGAAGTGCGGGTTGCGTTCTGGCAAATCGCCTAAGCAAGGCCGGGCAAAAGGTGCTGTTGCTAGAGGCCGGCGGGCGCGACAATTATCATTGGGTGCATATCCCGATGGGCTATCTCTATTGCATCGGCAATCCGCGCACCGATTGGTGCTTCAAGA
>CBDTZA010000342.1:0-3088 GCA_965364785.1 uncultured Roseovarius sp.
TTTTCGACAGCCCCGCCATAGGCATCCGTCCGTTTGTTCGGGCCATCCTTGATGAACTGATCCAGCAGATAGCCATTGGCGGCGTGCAACTCGATCCCGTCAAAGCCCGCCTGCTTGGCGCATTTGGCGGCGTGCACATAATCGGCCACGATGCGCGCCATCTCGTCGATCTCAAGCGCACGCGGCACCGATGTCGTCTCAAACCCCTTGCGGGTAAAGGTCGGCGTCTCGGCCCCAATCGCCGAGGGCGCAACCGGCGATTGACCCTTTGGTTGCAACGACACATGGCTGATCCGCCCCACATGCCAAAGCTGGATCACGATCTTGCCGCCCTTGGCATGCACCGCGTCGGTCACCTTCTTCCACGCCGCCACCTGCCCCGGCGTATAAACCCCCGGCGTGCCGACATAGCCCTTGCCCTCGGCCGAGATTTGCGCGGCCTCGGTGATGATCAGGCCCGCACCGGCGCGTTGGCTGTAATAGTCCACATGCATATCCGACACCTCGCCAGTGTCATCATCGGCCCGATTGCGTGTCAGCGGGGCCATGACAATGCGGTTGGCCAGATCGAGTTTACCTGCGGTGACGGGGGAAAATAGCTTGTCTGTCATAATCGACGCTCCTGCGTTTGATCTGTGTCGCGCCGGGGATGATGGGGATCACTCCCCCGGCCTTGCACCACACCTAGGCACCCCGCCGCCCGGCCCCAAGGGGCAAGTCCTGTCCCCTGCTCCACAGCGCGCTTTGCAGAAATGCACAGTGATGCGGGCTTGACAGGGGGATGCCCGAAAGTGGTCCGACATGGCCGGTTGCGCGCCCGCCCCCTCAGAGCGGCTCTATATCGCCCTGCGCCCGCCCGGCATGAAAACCCGCTTCCCACTTGGCAAAGCGCGCATGTGCAATTGCCTCGCGCATACCCGCCATGAGGTCCTGAAAGTAATGCAGGTTATGCCAGGTCAGCAACATCGAACTGATGATTTCCTGGCTGCGGAACACATGATGCAAATAGGCGCGCGAATAGTTGCGACAGGTCGGACAGGCGCAATCCTCATCCAGCGGCCTCGGATCATCGAGGTGGCGCGCGTTCTTGATATTGACCACGCCGTGGCGGGTAAACACCTGTCCGGTGCGCCCCGAGCGTGACGGCAGTACGCAATCCATCATGTCGATGCCACGCTTGACGGCGCCGACGATATCATCGGGCTTGCCCACGCCCATCAAATAACGCGGCGTGTCCTCGGGCAAAAAACCGGGTGCATAATCCAGCACGCCAAACATCGCCTCTTGCCCCTCGCCCACCGCGAGACCGCCGACCGCATAGCCATCAA
This sequence comes from uncultured Roseovarius sp., assembly GCA_965364785.1. Classification (GTDB taxonomy): domain Bacteria; phylum Pseudomonadota; class Alphaproteobacteria; order Rhodobacterales; family Rhodobacteraceae; genus Roseovarius. Next base: position 1,329 of record CBDTZA010000342.1, read on the forward strand.
AGCCGATCGCCTTCAGGGCCTCGGCGCTTTCTTCGCGCAACTCGGGCGTCACGCCGCCCTGCATGATCCCGAAAAGCGCATGACCGGGGCGTTTCCCAAAGGCCTCTTTTGAGCGCGCGGCCCACCGCATCGACAAGCGCATGCTCTCGGCCACGGCCTTATCGGTGGCCGGAAGCGCCGGGCATTCGTCAAAACACATGACGATATCGCTGCCGAGCAGCTTTTGGATCTCCATCGAGCGCTCCGGCGTCAGTTCATGCTTTGAGCCGTCGATATGGCTCTTGAAGGTGACGCCTTTCTCGGTGAGCTTGCGCAGCCCGGCAAGGCTCATCACCTGAAACCCGCCGCTATCGGTCAGAATGGGACGATCCCAGTTCATGAACTTGTGCAAGCCCCCCAGCCGGTCAATCCGCTCGGCGCCAGGGCGCAGCATAAGATGATAGGTATTGCCCAACAGGATATCCGCCCCCGTGGCCGCCACGCTTTCGGGCATCATCGCCTTGACGGTCGCCGCCGTCCCCACCGGCATGAAAGCCGGCGTGCGGATCTCGCCGCGCGGCGTTGAAATCACCCCGGTGCGCGCAAGACCGTCACGGGCTTGCACGTCAAAACTGATCTCTGCTGTCATAATTCGACCCTTATCTTATTTTACCCCCCTTAAAGCGATTTACCCCAGCTTGTAAAACGGCCAAAAGCGGCACATCTTTAAAAATGGCCATAAGCGACGGATCGCGTGAAATTTTGAGGTGCTAAATGTTAGAAGACCAGATCATGGACCTGCTGTCGTCCAACCTGCTTTATATCCTGCTGGCCGCGTTGATCATCATCACCGTGCTGCGCAGCGTCAAGATCGTTCCGCAATCCGAACAGTTTGTGGTCGAACGCTTTGGCCGCCTGCATGCGGTGCTCAAGCCCGGCATCAACATGATCGTGCCGTTTCTGGACAAGGTCGCGCATCGTATCTCGGTCCTTGAACGACAGCTTCCGACCGCCGGTCAGGATACGATCACAAAGGATAACGTGCTGGTGCGGGTCGATACCTCAGTGTTCTACCGCATCACCGAGCCCGAAAAGACCGTCTATCGCATTCGCGATGTTGATGCCGCCATCGCCACCACCGTCGCGGGCATCGTGCGTGCCGAGATCGGCAAAATGGACCTCGACGAGGTGCAATCAAACCGAAACGAGATGATCGGCACCATCAAAACCCTGGTCGAAAGCGCCGTGGATGACTGGGGCATTGAGGTGACGCGCGCCGAAATCCTTGACGTGAACCTCGATCAGGCCACCCGCGACGCGATGATGCAACAGCTCAACGCCGAGCGCGCGCGGCGCGCGCAAGTGACCGAGGCCGAAGGTGCCAAACGCGCTGTTGAGTTAAACGCCGACGCCGAGCTTTACGCCGCCGAGCAATCCGCCAAGGCCCGCCGCATCGCCGCCGATGCCGAGGCCTATGCCACAAGCGTCGTCGCCACGGCCATCGCCGAAAACGGCCTTGCGGCGGCGCAATATCAGGTCGCCCTGAAACAGGTCGAGGAGCTGAATGCTTTGGGCAATGGATCGGGAAATCAAACGGTTATCGTCCCCGCCGCCGCGTTGGAGGCATTCGGCGATGCCTTTAAACTGCTGCAAGGGCGGCGCGGATGAGCGCGCTGACCGGCATTTGGTGGGTCTGGCTGGCCGCCGGGCTGGCGGTCGGCGCGGTCGAAGTCCTGCTGCCCGGCTTCATCTTTCTGGGCTTCGCGATTGGCGCAGTGCTT
>CBDTZA010000343.1:0-3088 GCA_965364785.1 uncultured Roseovarius sp.
CTGCCACGCGGGATGAAAACCCGCATTGCGGCATCATCTTGGTGCCTTTCATGAACAGCACGACGTCATTGGTGGTGACGGTTTCTTTGATGGTTTCTTGAGCGGTCATCTTCTGGTATTCCTTTATCTCGCGCCTCAGCGATTTGATATTCTCAGTTTATTCTGGCGCCTTCGTCGTCAATGCCAGCGCGTGCAATTCCCCGGCGGAGCCATCCATCTTGCCCTTCAACGCCGCATAGACCGCGCGTTGTTGCTGCACGCGGTTTTTGCCGCGAAAGCTTTCGTCGATCACTTCAGCGGCGAAATGCGCGCCGTCATCGCCTTGCACGGCAACCTGCGCCTCAGGGAAAGCGTCGCGGATCAGGGTTTCGATATCGGTGGCGGTTATGGCCATGGGGTATTCCTTAAGCGTGGTTACTCAGAATGTAGGGCTGCAAGCTGCCCCGTGCAAGGCGGCGGTTTCACGCAAATGTCGCGCCGAATGTGTCGCGGTAAAGCAGTGCTAGTTCCTCCAGTGGAGCCTCAGAACTGCCCATCTTCACCGATGTGCCGCCGAATTTCCCGACAGTTTCAATCGGAACCCCGGCTTTGCCGGCTGCGATCATCAGCGCTTCGGCTTTGTCGAAGGAACACGCAATCAAATAGCGCGCTTGGTCTTCGCCAAACAGTATTTCGGTCGCGTCCGTTTCCAAAGCCACGCCAACGCCCGAGGCTTCGGCCATTTCAAATGCGGTCAGAGCAAGGCCGCCATCGGCCAAATCCATACACATGTCGATCCAGTCTCGGTTTTGCCTGATGAAATCGCCGTTGTGTTTTTCAGCCTCCAGATCGACATGCGGCGCGTCGCCATCTTCGCGGTTAAAAACCTCTGCCAGCAGGGCGGATTGCCCCAGATGGCCGCGGGTTTCACCTACTAAAACCGCGACATGCCCGTCGCGTGCGGTGCCGCCGATGAGATCATCCAAACGATCAAGCAGGCCGACAGCGCCGATGGTGGGGGTCGGCAGGATGCCCGTGCCATCGGTCTCGTTATAAAGCGAGACATTGCCCGACACGATCGGCATTTCCAGCGCAATACAGGCCGCGCCGATGCCTTTGATCGCGCCGACAAACTGGCCCATAATTTCGGGCTTTTCGGGGTTGCCGAAGTTCATATTGTCGGTGGTCGCCAAGGGGCGAGAGCCTATTGCAGTCAGGTTACGATAGGCCTCGGCCACGGCCTGCTTGCCGCCCTCAAACGGGTTGGCCTTGACGTAGCGTGGCGTCACGTCACTGGTGAAGGCCAGCGCCTTATCAGTGCCATGCACACGGACCACACCGGCCCCAAGCCCCGGCGCACGGACCGTGTCGGCCATGACCTGACTGTCATATTGCTCATACACCCATTGTTTTGCGGCGTAGTTCGGGGATGCCAAAAGCGCGCGCAGCCCGTCGATGGGGTCAATCGTTGGCACCGGTTCCATCTCGCCCGCAGGTGGCGTTTCCACCCATGGCCGGTCATATTCCGGGGCAGAACCAGAGAGGGTCGCGAGCGGCAGGTCGGCCATGACGATACCGCCATGTTCAATAATAAACCGGTCCTCGGCGATGGTTTCCCCCACGATGGCGAAATCCAGATCCCATTTCTCAAACACTGCGCGGGCTTCGGCCTCTAGCTCAGGTTTCAGCACCATCAACATGCGTTCTTGCGACTCTGACAGCATCATCTCATAGGCGGTCATATTGGGTTCGCGCTGCGGCACGGCATCAAGATTGAGTTTCACGCCAAGCCCGCCTTTATCGCCCATTTCCACGGCGGAGCAGGTCAGGCCAGCGGCCCCCATATCCTGAATGGAGATGACCGCACCCGTCGCCATAAGCTCCAGCGTCGCCTCCATCAAGCGTTTCTCGGTGAACGGGTCACCGACCTGCACAGTGGGGCGTTTATCCTCGATCGTGTCGTCAAACTCAGCCGATGCCATCGTGGCACCGCCAACCCCGTCACGGCCGGTTTTTGCGCCGAGATAGACCACCGGCATGCCAATCCCAGACGCGGCGGAATAGAAGATCTTGTCGGTATCTGCCAGACCGGCAGCAAAGGCGTTCACCAGACAGTTGCCGTTATAGGCGGAATGGAACCGAACCTCACCGCCAACCGTGGGCACGCCAAAGCAATTGCCGTAGCCACCGATGCCCTCAACCACGCCATGTACCAACTGACGGGTCTTGGGGTGGTCCTTTTCACCAAAGCTGAGCGCATTCATCGCCGCAATCGGACGCGCGCCCATTGTGAAAACATCGCGCAGGATGCCACCCATGCCCGTCGCGGCCCCTTGGTAAGGCTCAATATAGGACGGGTGGTTATGGCTCTCCATCTTGAAGATCACCGCTTGGCCGTCGCCAATATCGACCACGCCCGCGTTTTCGCCGGGGCCGCAGATGACTTGGGGGCCTTCCGTCGGCAGTGTGCGCAGCCATTTTTTTGAGGATTTATAAGAACAATGCTCGTTCCACATCGCCGAGAAGATGCCCAGTTCCGTGAAACTTGGGATCCGTCCCATAATCTCTAGAATGCGGTCATATTCATCAGAGCTTAGCCCATGTGCCGCAATAAGATCGGGTGTGATGGCCGGTTCTTGCATGATCAGATTGTCCCCAAGACTGCGTTGGCGCCTCTTTAAGACAAGGGGCGGGCAGGGGAAAGGGGGCAGGGGTCACAGAGGTCACAGAGGTCTGCGAAAGGTCAGTCCGGTGGCGTCGCTGATCAAGACGCGCGACAGCTTGCAAGATTGGCCTTGGGTGCCCGGCCAATTTGCCCAGATCATAATCGCTGCCGGTTCGTCCGGCGAAAAGACAGGCAACGGGTATGACCGCATCCAGAAACAAACCGAAGTCTTCACAGTTCAGACTTCTTGGTCAAATCCACAGTAGTGGGTCACTTTGAGAATTTTTTTGCGTGGTTTGCAATCTTCGCCAAAAAGACCGCTCTGCGTGACCCAATCGTTAATATTTTCCGGGTTCAGAATGAGTCTGCGGGGATAGTCTTGGCTTTCCGAAGCGTGCCAAAAAAAAGGCCGAGACAAAGTCTCGGCCGAAGTCCAACAGGGAG
>CBDTZA010000344.1:0-3045 GCA_965364785.1 uncultured Roseovarius sp.
CGCAATGACATTCATCAAGGCTGGTAGAAATGTTTTCTAAGAGCAAAATCAACGATCCTGGCCCGCAGAAGGGCGACGCGCCCAAGCCGGCCGGCTATGACAAACCTCTGGACGCGCCCAAGCCTGCGGTGCCTCAGAGTGGCGACTACAAGGCATCCACCCCCCCCAAGGCAAAGCCGCCCGCATCCGTGCTGTCAGCGGACCTGCACGTGACCGGCAACATGAAGACAACCGGCGACATTCAGGTCGAAGGCACTGTCGAGGGTGATATCCGTGCCCATTTGCTGACAATTGGTGAGACGGCGACGATCAAGGGCGAAGTGATTGCCGATGATGTCGTGATCAATGGCCGCATCGTTGGCCGCGTGCGCGGCCTGAAGGTGCGCCTGACGTCGACCGCGCGCGTCGAAGGCGACATCATTCACAAGACCATCGCGATCGAATCCGGCGCCCATTTCGAGGGATCGGTGCAGCGTCAGGATGATCCGCTTAACCCCAAGGGCAAGGCACCCGAGGCCAGAACGCCCGAGCCACGATCAGCTGAGTCCAAGCCCAGCTGATTCGGCGAAAGCCTCGCAGCCCTGCAGAATTCACCGCCCCCACCCTTGCCGGGTCTGGGGCGGTTTGCGTTTCTCGTGATCTGCCATGGTGATGCCGCCTGCTTGAAACATCGGCTCATGAAAAAAGGGGGGCCCGGATGGACCACCCTTTGCCGAACGTTCGGTGATGCGCGCCGTCATGTTTCGAGCGGCCCTTCATGGCGACAGCTCAATTGCGGGCGCAGGCATGTCGGCGGGTATGCATCGCCTGCCGGTGCTCTGGTAGTCACGTGGCGCGCGGTCAGCGGTCCTGCCACAGTTGCCGCGCGATTAGCCACGTCACCGGAAAACTGATGACAAAGCCGATCGCGGCGGCGATCAGAATTCCGTTCGTGTCATCATACCCCATGACAAGGCCCGCGACGATGGCGCTGCCCGCAAGGGTCGAACCGATGAAAAGATGCAAAATACCGGCCAATCGCCACATGGTCCCACTCCGTATCAGGGGTCATTTTTCGCCACTTTTACTGGCGCCGTAGCGCCCTGCCTTGATCCATGTCAGACTGCGTTTGAATGGCGCTTGCTCTAAAATATTCGCTCGATTTGATGCATCCGGTCGGAACCTATTGATATGCGGTGCGTTCAACCCTCGCAACGATAAAGGGAACGTGAAAATGCTGAAAGCTACACTCGCCATCATCGCCGTTCTGGGTCTCGCCGCCTGTGAGACGACAGAGGGATTCGGTCGCGACGTTCAGAAGGCCGGTCAGGCCATCGAGGAAGAAGCTGAATAAAGACCGCAGGAACAGGTTTGACGCCTGCGAATCGTCATGAAAGGCGGCTCTTTGGCAGAGCCGCCTTTTTAGTGCGGAAAAATTTCAGCAAAGATAACCTTTATTTAATCCATCTGCGCGATGGTTGGGTATGAACAACACATTGATCACATCCCGCCTTCGCGGCCCGCTCCACCTGATGCTGGATGCGCCTTGCCCACGCAATGTGCAACCTGAGAAATGGATCGCGTCACTCGCATCCGCACACGCCAGAGTGTTGCGCGCACATCATGGAAAATGTCACGCGGTGACGATCTTGCCGAGCGGGATTCACGCTGTCTGGACCTTGCCCTGGACGGCAACGCCCTTCGGGACCAGGCTGCTGGATCTGCAAAGGGCATTCATCGACGGCCTTCCCGCATCGCCTGCGAATATCGACGCCATTGAACACCGCAGCAAAATATCGCTGAAAGCACGCCGGATCCGCCGACGCGCGGAATTGGACAAACATGTCGATGATTGTCATTTCGCCCCCGTCAGATACGGCTGGGTCAACTATCCAGAACAATGGCCTCATTCGACCTTGCGTCGCAGGGCCGAGTCCGAAATGATTCTGACCTGAGAGGTCAGGACCTCATCCGTCCATCTTGAGCGCAGAGATAAACGCCTCTTGCGGGATGTCCACCTTGCCGAACTGGCGCATCTTCTTCTTACCGGCCTTCTGCTTTTCCAGCAGCTTTTTCTTACGCGTCGCGTCGCCGCCATAACATTTGGCAGTCACGTCCTTGCGCATCGCCGACAGCGTTTCGCGTGCGATCACCTTGCCACCGATTGCGGCCTGGATCGGAATCTTGAACATGTGGCGCGGTATCAGATCCTTCAGCTTTTCCACCATTGCGCGGCCGCGTGCCTCGGCGCGGTCGCGGTGGACCATCATCGACAGCGCATCGACCGGCTCGTCATTGACGAGGATCGACATTTTCACGAGGCTGTCCGTGCGGTAGCCCAGCATCTGGTAGTCAAAGCTGGCGTAGCCTTTGGTCACCGACTTCAACCGGTCATAGAAATCGAACACCACCTCATTCAAGGGCAGATCATACACCACCATCGCACGGCTGCCCGCATAGGTCAGATCCTGCTGAATGCCGCGCCGATCCTGGCACAACTTCAGCACGTCGCCCAGATATTCGTCAGGCACCAAGATTGTCGCCTTGATCCGCGGCTCTTCGACATGATCGACGGTGCTGAGGTCCGGCATGTCCGCCGGGTTGTGCAGTGGCAAAAGCGTGCCATCCCGCATGAAGACGTTGTATATGACCGACGGCGCTGTCGTGATCAGGTCGATATCATATTCGCGCTCAATCCGGTCGCGGATGACCTCAAGGTGCAGTAGCCCCAGAAACCCGCAGCGAAAGCCAAAGCCAAGCGCCGCAGATGTCTCCATCTCGTAGCTGAAACTGGCGTCGTTCAGCGCCAGCTTCTCGATGGCGTCGCGCAGATCCTCGAACTCGGCGGAATCGACCGGGAAAAGCCCGCAAAACACCACCGGAACCGAAGGTTTGAAGCCCGGCAGCGGCGTGGTGCAGGGGGCCTTGTCGTGGGTGATGGTGTCGCCGACCTTGGTATCGCGCACCTGCTTGATCGAGGCTGTGATAAACCCGATCTCGCCCGGCTCAAGCTGGTCCACGACGGTCATCGCGGGGCGGAACACGCCGATTCGTTCGACCTGATGG
>CBDTZA010000345.1:0-3041 GCA_965364785.1 uncultured Roseovarius sp.
GCCTTCGGTGAAATCACCGCTCCCGTCCTTGCGCCCCTTGCCCAGCAAGGCCCGCACACCCTCGACCCCCAACCGGTCCAGCTTATCAATCGCTCGCAGCACGATCCCGCGCTCGGCGGCCTTTTCATCCCCTGACAGCCCCGCAACCTCCATCACACCATTCAAAACCTTGCGGTTATTCACCCGCACGATGTAGTCGCCACGGTCGATCCCTACGGCTTCCAAACAATCGGCCAGCATGGCGCAAATCTCGGCGTCCGCCGCCACGCTTGGCGCGCCAACCGTGTCCGCATCACATTGATAAAACTGGCGAAACCGGCCCGGTCCGGGCTTTTCGTTGCGCCAGACCGGCCCCATGGCATAGCGGCGATAAGGCGTTGGCAAATCATTGCGGTGCTGAGCATAGACCCGCGCCAGAGGCGCCGTCAGGTCATAGCGCAGCGCAAGCCAGTCGCCATTGCCGGTGTCATCCGCTTCCTGCCAGGCAAAAACGCCCTCGTTGGGACGGTCTACATCGGGCAGGAACTTGCCAAGCGCCTCGACCGTTTCAATCGCGCTGCTTTCAAGCGCGTCAAACCCATAGCGATGATAGACCCCGGCGATCTGGCGCAACATGGCGGCACGTTGGCTTACCTCTGCGCCGAAATAATCACGAAAGCCTTTGGGCGTTTCGGCCTTGGGGCGGGGCTGTTTCTTGGGCTTGGCCATGGCTCTGGTCCTTGCGGGTTCTGTCGTGGCGCGGTCTAGCCCAAGGGCCGCGCGGGGGCAAGCGGAGCGTAGAGAGTTGACCGGCTGCGCGCGCCCGAGTAGAGCGGTGCCATGACCGAACTTGAAGAGAAAATTGCGCATCTCACGCGCGCCGTCGATGACCTGTCGGACGTTGTCGCCCGTCAGGACCGCGAGATTGCGACCCTTGCCGCCCGGCTTCAGATCATGATCGAGCGCGAAGCGGCCCGCACCCCCGATAGCGATGGCGGTGTGTTTATCGGCGACGAGCGCCCGCCGCATTACTAGCGCGCGCTAGCCGCCCTTGCGGCTCAGGGCGACCATCTTGCGGTCATGCAAAAGCATCTCGGACCACTCAGTATTGCCGCCAAAGTTTTTGTAGATGCTCAGGAACACCGTGTCTTTCTCAAGCTTCGACAGCGACGCGCCACAGGGCATCTTGCGCCCCACCCGGCACACCTTGGACTTAACCTTTTCATAGGCTTTGTCGGTATCGCTATAGGGCTGCACCTTGGCGGGCAGACCATAGCGCAACTGCTCGTGCAGACCGGCAGAGCCGAACATCACCAGCGCGGCGGTGAATTGCTGCGCACAGCCATCACCAAAGCCGGTGACGTAAAAGCTATGCGGCCCGGTCTCGCCGGGGGCGCTGTCATAGAGCGCATAGACCGGGCGCTTTTCAGGGTATTGCTGCACCCGCTTGCCCATCTTGCGCGGCGCAAGCCCACAGATCCGCGCCGCTTGCCCATAGGGCAGAACCGCGCCGGGGGCGACCTCGCTTGTTGCGGTGGGTGCCGATGTGGGTTGGGCGGCCTTTCGCGATTCGTCGGATTTATCCGCTGTCGCGCCTGTGGTCGCCTTGCTTGTTGCATCGCCGTTTAAAAGCCGGGCCAGAAAGCCGCCGCCAGTTGCGGCATCAGGTCTCTGAACAAGGCCAATCTGAGGCGGCTCATCGGCAAGGTCTTGGTCGCTCAGGCGGGGAATTTGGTCTAAAGGATCGCTACAGGCGACCACCAACAGGCAAAATGTCAGATATACCGCCCGCCGCATCACCCTCTCTCCCCCCGTTCACCCTACACCGCGTCTTACCCGATTGCGCGCACTTGGGTCCAGCACAGAGACCGCGCCGCGGCATCATCGGCCCTTTATGGCCGGGCGGTCATCCGGCGTGACCTTAGATTTCCTCAACTGTGACAACGCCGCTCAGGCTTTTGATCGCGCCCTTGATCTGTGGGGTGACGGGGTATTCCTGTCCGCAATCGACCTCGACCTCACCGGGCAATCCCTGCCCCATCAGGCAGAAATGGATCGGGCCGCGCCCGCCCGCCTTGACGGTGCGCGCCGCGTTTTCCAGCACCGAGGCGACCGAGGCGATCACCCCCGGCTGATCTATGAAAATCCGCAGGCCTACGGCCCCGGCATCGGCGACCATGCCGTCGATGGGTTGCACGCTGCGACACAAAAGCTTGAGTTGATCGGATTCCATCGTCGCCTCGGCGGTGATCACCACCTGCGCGCCGGTTTCGAGAAATTCGCGAGACTTTTCAAGGGTTTCAGAAAACAGCGTCACCTCATAGCCGCCGGTGGTATCCGAGAGCTGCGCAAAGGCAAAGCGGTTGCCGCGCGCCGATTTCCGCTCTTGCCGCCCGGCCACAACACCGGCCATTTTGACAAGCAACGGCCCACTTGCCGCGCGCGCCGTCACCTCGTCGAGGGTTTTGACGTCCTTGCGTTTCAGCACCGTCATATAATCATCAAGCGGATGCCCCGAGAGGTAAAACCCAACCGCCTTGAACTCTTCGGTAAGCCGCTCAGCCGGAAGCCAATCCTCCAGCGGGCTCATCCTTGGTTCGGGAAGGTCATCACCCGCCTCACCAAACAGCGAGACCTGATCCGAGTTTTTCTGATCATGGATCGCGGCGGAATAATTCATCAGCCCCTCAAGGCTATCGAACACCCGGCGGCGGTTGCGGTCCAGCGCATCAAACGCCCCGGCGCGCGCCAGCATCTCAAGCGGGCGCTTGCCAATCCGCTTGATATCCACCCGGCGGGCAAAATCGTACAGCGTGGCAAAGGGCCTATCCTCGCGCCCCTGCACGATCAGCTTCATCGCCTCAACACCGATATTCTTGAGCCCGCCCAGCGCGTAATGCAACGCGCCCTCGCGCACCACAAACGTCGCCTCGGATCGGTTGACACAGGGCGGCACCCAGTCAAGGCGCAGGCCCTTTTTGACCTCTTCAAAATAGACCGCCAGCTTGTCAGTCAGATGAATATCGCAATTCATCACCCCGGCCATAAACTCGACCGGATGA
>CBDTZA010000346.1:0-3021 GCA_965364785.1 uncultured Roseovarius sp.
CAAATCTAATTCGGGTTTAAACCTGCCCCCGCATGGGGTCAACCGAGCGCGCGCACAAACGCTGGCCGGAAACAAATGATTTTAGCATCTTGTATGCAACGGCATGCCGAATCTACGCCAGATTGGCCATGAAACCTGACCAGCATGGCATAGCCTGGCACCACAGACGGCCCCAACGAATCTGATTATTGACCGCCGCCCTGCCAGCTTGGCTTGCGGCGCTCAAAAAATGCGCCAATCCCCTCGGGGGCCTCGTCCCCGGCCCAGCATGCCGCCAGTTCATTGATCGTATCGGCGATAACCTCCGCATCAATGCGCGGCCCAAAGCCACGCAAAAGCGCCTTGGCACGGGCCACGGCACCGGGGGCGCAGTCCAGATAGGGTGCGATCTCGGCCTCAATTGCGGCGTCCAGATCGCGCTCGGGCACGGCACGCGCCAAAAGGCCAAGGCCCACGGCCTCGGTCGCGTCAAAGCGACGCCCCGACATGAAAACGCGCCGCGCATTGGCCTCGCCCATCCGGGCCGCCACATAGGGCCCGATGGTGGCCGGGATAAGCCCAAGCCGCGTCTCGGTCAGTGCCATCACAATGCTGTCGGCGCCAATGGCCACATCGCAAACCGAAGCAAGCCCGATACCGCCGCCAAAGGCATTGCCGTGCAACCGCCCGATCAATGGCTTGGGCAAGGTGTTGAGCGCCTGCAACATATAGGCCAGCTTGCCGGCCTCCTGGGCGCGCAAGGCAGGCTCTGCCTCAAACTGTTGCCGCATCCAGGCCAGATCACCGCCCGCGCAAAAGGTTTTCCCCCGCGCAGCTAACACAACCGCGCGACAGCTGTCATCGCGGCCCAGATCCTCGGCGGCGGCGTGCAACTCTGCAATCATCAGCGCCGACATCGCATTATGCTTGTCCGCCCGGTCAAGCCAAAGCGTCACTACACCGCGCGCATCCCGCGTCACCTCAACTGTCTCAAACATCGCTATCCCCTTGCCTTGACGAATTTTCTGCGAAAATTCTTGGCCTCATCCGCCGCGCATCGCCCGCGCCATCTCGGCGGCTTTTAAAAGCACATCCCGCTCAAGGCCGGTCTCATAGCCCAGATCCACCAGCCGCTGATGTACCGCCTCAGTGGCCACATTGCCCGCAGCACCCGGCGCATAAGGACAGCCGCCAAGCCCGCCCACAGCCGCATCAAACACCCGGAGCCCCTTGGCAATCGACACCTCTATATTCTCAAGTGCCTGCCCGGAGGTATCGTGAAAATGCCCCGCCAATCGCGCCACCGGCACCACGTCAATGACGGCATCCAGCATAGCCTCTACCGCTTCGGGGCGGCCCTGCCCGATGGTGTCGCCAAGGCTGATCTCATAGCATCCCATGGCCCAGAGCCGCTCTGCCACCATCGCCACCTGCGCCGGGGCCACCGGCCCGTCATAAGGGCACTCCACCACGCAAGAGACATAGCCGCGCACCCGCACCCCTTGCGCATTGGCCGCCTCCATCACCGGCACAAACCGCGCGAGGCTTTCCTCAATCGTGGCGTTTATATTGGCCTTGGAAAACCCCTCCGAGGCGGCACCAAAAATCGCCACCTCATCGGCGCCCGCCTCCATCGCGTCCTCAAAACCGCGCAGATTGGGGGTCAGGGCAGCATAGCTTACCCCCTTGGCGCGCCGGACCCTGCGCAGCACCTCGCCCGACTCGGCCATTTGGGGCACCCATTTGGGGCTGACGAAACTGGCCACCTCAATCCGCTCGAACCCCGCACCACTCAGGCAATTCACCAAAGCGACCTTTTCGCCTAAAGGAATGCGCCGCTTTTCATTCTGCAACCCATCACGCGGGCCAACTTCAAATATCTCAACCCGCTCGCCCATGACCCTCGCCTTTCATCGTTCCAAAAATACTCAAATCCGCCACTTACCCTGCGCTCAGCCCGGCCATGGCGCATAGAACGGCTGCTCGTAGACCCGCGCGCTTTGCGCTCCCGGCAGGCTTGCCTGAAAACCAGGGCGTTCGCTGATCCTATCATACCATTTCTCAGTCTCTGGATAGTCTTCTAAATTTGCGAAATGGCGCGCCATATAAACCGCCTGCCCGACCGCAATGTCACAGGCCGAAAAGCCGCCGGTCAAAAGATGATCGCGGTTCTCGACCGGCGTCGACAGACGGGCCTCGATCGCGCGATAGCATTTGGCAATCCGCGCTGCCTCAAGCCGCATCACGATCGGGCTGCGCATGGCATCTTGATACAGAGCAATATGCTGCTGCGTCAGAGCCGCCACATGCTGACTAAGGGTTTCGGCAAAATGCAGCCACACAAGCCAGCCCATCCGGTCCATATCCCCCGGCGCGCGCCCAAGCCCGGCCTCGGGAAAGCGCTCACAGAGGTATTCCATCATCGCTCCGGATTCAAACATCCGCTCGCCGTCAATCTCAAGCGCCGGCACCCGGCCTGCGGGCGAGAGGCTCAGGAATTCAGGCGCGCGCAGGGTCCTGTCAAAGGCCTGCTCGATCACCCGAAACTCAACATCCAACTCGTGCAAAAGCCAAAGCACTCGCATCGAGCGGCTTTGCGGCACATGATGCAGCGTGATCATGCCGCCGCCGCCTCTTCGGCCTCAAGGCGCACAAGGGCGGCGCCTGCCGTAACCTGATCGCCGGCCGCGACCAGAACCTCGGCCACCACACCGTCACGGGCGGCCAAAAGCGAATGCTCCATCTTCATCGCCTCCAGCACCGCCAGCCGGTCGCCCTTGGTCACGCTCTGACCGGGGCTTGCAAAGACCGCCTTGACCATGCCCGGCATCGGCGCCTCGATCAGGGCGCTATCGCCACCAGCCGCGCTATCGCGCTCAAGCGGGTCAATCACCTCAAAGCTGACGCCATATTGCGCAAAGACCGTGATCTCTGCGCCGTGAATGGCGACCTGCGCCGCGGGCTGTCCGTCAAGCCGCCAGACTGTGCCGACGCGGCGCGCCTCAACCCGGACCTGACCGAGATCGACTCCACCGAGGAGTT
>CBDTZA010000347.1:0-3018 GCA_965364785.1 uncultured Roseovarius sp.
GCACCAACAAGATCGGCGGGCGGCTCAGGGTGTCGTCCTGCAACAATTCGGGCGAGAGCAGGCGACCGGAAAACGCCACGACGCCCGCCACCGGGTCGTCGCGGCGCGGCGCCACATGCAGCGCCATCATCGTGCCCTGCGAAAAGCCAAACAGCACAACCTGTTCGGGCAACAGATCCTCATCCACCATCAGCGCGTCAAGAAACGCGTTAAGATCAGCGGCGGCAGCCATCAGCCCGCGATGCGCCTCTTCCTCGCTTGATCCGTCAATCCACGGGATCGGAAACCATTGCAGGCCGGACGGCATGCCGGGAATGGATTCCGGTGCATCAGGGGCCACAAACAACGTATCAGGCAGGTGTTCGCCCAACGGATCGGCCAGCCCCAAAAGATCGGCGCCATTGGCCCCGTAGCCGTGCAAAAACACCACCGCCGAGCGGGTTTCGCCCGATAGTGCCTCTTTGCGCTCTGCCTGCAATACACGTGTCATCTGATCCCTTCCCTGTCCTTCGCAACCCGGTAGTAGGCCCATAAAAGCCGCGCCGCAACTGATCGCCACGGCGCCCAGTCTTCGGCCATCTGGCGCAGCGCGCGTTCTTTCGGGCGCTCGGGCAGGTCATAAACCAGGCGCGCGGCCTCTTGCAACGCCAGATCACCGGGGGCAAAGACATCAGCCCGCCCGAGGCTGAACATTGCATAAATTTCCGCCGTCCAGACGCCGATTCCGGGCACTTTGGTGAGTGTGGCGATCACGTCGCTGTCGGGGGCGCTGCGCAGGGCGGCATAGTCAATCTCGGCCTCGGCCAGGGCGCGGGCATAGCGCGCCTTCTGACGGCTCAGGCCGATCCCGCGCAGGGTCTCCTCAGAGGCGGCCAGAACCGCACGCGGTGTGGTGAACCCTGCGGTCTTGAGGCGGCCCCAGATCGCATTGGCCGAGGCAACGCTGACCTGTTGGCTGACGATTGCGCTTAACAACCGCTCGAACCCATCCTCGCTGCGCCGCAGCGGCAAATCCCCGGTGGCCGCGTAGGCCTGTTTCAGGCGCGGGCAAATGGCACAGAGATAGGCCGCGCCTTCTTTTACATCCGCGTCGGTCTCGATGATCCGTCCGGTCATAGCGCCGCCACCCAAGTGAGCGCGTCCTCAACCGTGCTGACGCGCGGTGCGTCGGGTTGGGCGGGGCGGTTGATCACAATCACCGGCAAGCCAAGATCGCGCGCCGCCGCCAGTTTCGACATCGGCGCGCTGCCCCCGGCATTCTTGACCACCACCCAATCCACCCGCAGGCGCGTGAAAAACGCGCGCTCGTGATCCTCGGAAAAGGGCGGTCGCCCAAGCAGGTATTCACCGTTTTCAAACGGAAACCGCGTCTCAGGTGGGTCAATCTGGCGACAAATCAGATAGCGCCCGGTCAGGTTGGCAAACCTCTCAAGGGTCTGCCGCCCGGTTGCCAGAAACACCCTAGCGCCCTCTGGGATATGTGTGGCGGCGTCTTCCTCGCGGTCAATGAACACCCAACTGTCGCCGGAGCCGGCCCGCCATTCGGGTCGCAAAATCTGGCAATAAGGAATACCGCGCTCGGCACAAACCTTGGCGCTGCGCCGCGAGATATGCGCGGCAAAGGGGTGCGTCGCATCGAGCACCGCCTTGATCCCCGCCTCTTGCAGGAACTCGGCAAAGCCCTCCTCGCCACCAAATCCGCCAACCCGAAGCGGCACACCAAGCGCGCGCGGCGCGCGCGTGGCCCCGGCCAAAGAGGCCACGACCGCGTGACCCTGCGCAGATAGCGCCCGCGCCAGCGTCTGCGCCTCGCCCGTGCCGGCCAGCAACAGGATCGTCATGCGCCCGGCCCCGGCGCGCCCGCACGGGCCAGAACGGTGCCCTTGCGGTCAATCACCACCGTATCAACGCCGATCTCACCCGGCAGCATGGCGCGCACCTTTTCAAGCGCCGTTTCCGCCACCCATTCGGCCAGCTTTTCCCCTGCCTCTTCATAGGCTTGCAGCGCCGTGTTCATGTATTTCAGATCAGGCATATCAAGTGTCTCGGCAAGAGCGTCGAAATCCACCTGACTGCGCCCGGAATGCAAATCGCGCGCGCCCTGCGCCAGCTTGACCATCTTGCCGATGCCGCCACCGATCGTGATATGCGCCAGCGGATGCTTGGCAAGATATTTCAAAAGCCCGCCGGCAAAATCACCCATATCCAGCATGGCGTGATCAGGCAGGCCGTAAAGCTCCTGCACCACCGCTTCGCTGGTGGCCCCGGTACAGCCCGCCACATGGCGCAGGTTCGCGCCGCGTGCCACATCAATCCCGCGATGAATGGATGCGATCCAGGCCGCGCAGGAAAACGGGCGCACGATGCCGGTGGTGCCAAGGATCGACAGGCCACCCTTGATCCCCAAACGCGGGTTCCAGGTCTGTTGCGCAAGCGCCGCACCGCCGGGTACCGAAATCGTGATCTCGATATCGGGCCGCTCGCCCAACCGTTCGGCCATATCGGCCACGGTGCCCTGCATCATCTGGCGCGGCACCGGGTTGATCGCAGGCTCGCCCGGCGCGATCGGCAGGCCTGCCATAGTGACCATGCCGACGCCTTCGCCCGCGCGAAACACCACGCCGCCCTCAGAGCGCGCCACCCGCGCGATGATCATTGCGCCGTGGGTGACATCGGGGTCATCGCCCGCATCCTTGATCACCCCCGCCTCGGCCCAGCCCTCGCCCTGATCAGACTGCGCAATGGCAAATTCAGGTTCCTCGCCCTTGGGCAGGGTGATGCGCACCGATTTCGGACAGGGCGCGCCCCAAAGCATATCAAGCGCCGCGCGCGTGGCGGCGGTGGCGCAGGCGCCCGTGGTCCAGCCGCGGCGCAGGGGGGTGTCAGGTTTACGTGCCATATCTTGCGCGGACTATAGGCGCGACACCGCACAAGGCCAATTGCCAAATCCACCGCGCCACTCTTTCGCGGCCCGCCCCTTCTTCTGGCCCTAAATATCCCTGCCGGAGGCTCCGCCAG
>CBDTZA010000348.1:0-2990 GCA_965364785.1 uncultured Roseovarius sp.
TCAAGGGCTTTGAAGGCGGTCAGATGCCGCTCTATCAACGTCTGCCCAAGCGCGGCTTTACCAAGCCGAACCGCAAATCCTATGCGGTGGTCAACCTGGGCCTGATCCAGAAATTCATCGACGAAAAGAAAATCGACGCCTCCGCCGCGATCACCGAAGACGTGCTTATCGCCTCGGGTCTGGTGCGCCGCAAGCTGGACGGTATTCGCGTTCTGGCCAAGGGTGACATCTCGGCCAAGGTGACGCTTCAGGTCACTGGCGCATCGCGCTCGGCGATCGAAACTGTCGAAAAAGCGGGTGGTTCACTGACGGTCACAACCGCACAGGCCGCCGAATAAGAGGTTGTGAGTGGCGTCCGCGCCGCTTACATATACTCCGAGTTTTCCTTTGACGCCGCCTGAGCTGGAAAACAGCTTCTGGCGGCGTTTTCACATGAAAGAGACCCGCGAATGGTATCTGCAGCAGAGCAAATGGCGGCCAACACCAGCTGGTCAGCGCTTGGTAAGGCCTCCGATCTTCGCAAACGCATCCTGTTCACGCTGGGGCTTTTGATCGTCTATCGTCTTGGCACCTATATTCCGGTGCCGGGGATTGACGGCGCGGCCCTGCGCGAATTCATGCAAGGCGCACAGGCGAGCATTGGCGGCATGTTGTCGATGTTCACTGGTGGTGCGCTTGGCCGAATGGGGATTTTTGCCCTTGGGATCATGCCCTATATCTCGGCCTCGATCATCGTTCAGCTTCTGACCGCGATGGTGCCCCAGCTTGAACAGTTGAAAAAAGAGGGCGAACAGGGCCGCAAGAAGATCAACCAATACACCCGCTATGGCACGGTTGGCCTTGCGACGCTGCAATCTTACGGCCTGGCCATCAGCCTTCAATCGGGGGATATGGTCACCAATCCGGGCGGCTTTTTCCTTGTGTCCTGCATGATCACACTGATCGGCGGCACGATGTTCCTGATGTGGCTTGGCGAACAGATCACCGCGCGCGGCATCGGCAATGGCATTTCGCTGATCATATTTGTCGGCATCATCGCCGAAGTGCCCGCCGCCCTTGCACAGTTCTTTAGTCAGGGCCGCTCTGGTGCGATCAGCCCTGTGGTGATCATTGGCGTGATGGTGATGGTCGTGGTCGTGATCGCCTTTGTGGTCTTCATGGAGCGCTCGCTTCGCAAGATCCACATTCAGTACCCGCGCCGTCAGGTCGGCATGAAAGTCTATGACGGCGGTTCTTCGCATTTGCCGATCAAGGTGAACCCGGCAGGCGTTATTCCGGCGATCTTTGCCAGTTCGCTGTTGCTGTTGCCGGCCACGATCACCACGTTTTCAGGTACTCAGACCAGCCCGGTGATGTCGACGATCATGGCCTATTTCGGCCCCGGTCAGCCGCTTTACCTGCTGTTCTTCACGCTGATGATCGTGTTCTTCACCTATTTCTACACCTTCAACGTGGCGTTCAAGACCGATGACGTCGCGGAAAACCTGAAGAACCAGAACGGCTTTGTTCCCGGTATCCGTCCGGGCAAGAAAACCGCCGAATATCTGGATTACGTGGTCAACCGCGTGCTTGTGCTGGGGTCGGGCTATCTGGTGGCGGTGATGCTACTGCCGGAAATCCTGCGGAGCCAGTTTTCCATTCCGTTCTATTTTGGCGGCACCTCGGTTCTTATTGTGGTTTCGGTCACCATGGATACGATCCAGCAGGTGCAAAGCCACTTGCTTGCACATCAGTACGAAGGCCTGATCGAGAAATCACAGCTGAGCGGCAAAGGTAAGAAGCGCTCGCGCAGAAAAGGGGCCGCACGCCGATGAACATTATCCTTCTCGGACCCCCGGGCGCAGGCAAAGGCACACAGGCGCACCATCTGGTTGCCAGCCGCAACATGATCCAGCTTTCGACTGGCGATATGCTTCGGGAAGCCAAGGATAGCGGCTCTCAAATGGGTAAGATCGTGGCCGATGTAATGGCGCGTGGTGACCTTGTGACCGATGAGATCGTGATCGGCCTGATCCGCGAAAAGCTTCAGGGTGACAAACAGGGCGGCTTTATCTTTGATGGCTTCCCGCGCACCCTGGCCCAGGCCGACGCGCTTGGCGATCTGCTGGCGGAACAGGGCGAGGCGCTCAATAGTGTGATTGAGCTACAGGTCGATGATGAGGCGCTTGTCGACCGGATCACGGCACGCTCGACCTGTGCTGGCTGTGGTGAGGTTTATAATGACAACACCAAGCCGATCCCGGATGACGGCAAATGCACCAAATGCGGCGGAGCCGAGTTCAAACGTCGGGCGGATGACAACGAAGACAGCCTGCGCAACCGGTTGATGGAATATTACAAGAAAACCTCGCCGCTGATTGGCTATTACTATGCCAAGGGCAAGCTTTCTTCGGTCGATGGTCTGGCCGAAATCGCGCAGGTTCAAACGGCAATTTCGTCTGCGCTTGACAAATAGGGGGGCAGGGCTTGACGCCCCCTTAATTTCCCCCTAACCAGCCCTATCTCGAACGCGAGAATGATTCTGCTTGGGTCGCACCCGGCATCGGATCGCATCACCTGAATTCAGCTGCGGCTCGGGCATTCATGTCTCGGGCTTACGTTGTGAAAAAAGGTTCTGGAGTTACGGAACCGCAACGAAAAGGAACTTACATTTGGCACGTATCGCCGGCGTAAACATCCCGACCCATAAACGGGTCCCGATCGCCCTTACATATATCACTGGTATTGGTCACACCTCGGCCAAGGCCATCTGTGAAGCCGTCAGCATCGACGCATCGCGTCGCGTGAACGAGCTCTCAGATGCCGAAGCTCTGGCCCTGCGCGAACATATCGACGCCAACTACACCGTCGAAGGTGACCTGCGTCGTGACACGCAAATGAACATCAAGCGCCTGATGGATCTTGGCTGTTATCGTGGCCTGCGTCACCGTCGCAACCTGCCGGTTCGCGGTCAGCGCACCCATACCAACGCCCGCACCCGCAAAGGCCCC
>CBDTZA010000349.1:0-2989 GCA_965364785.1 uncultured Roseovarius sp.
CTTGAGACCTCAAGCGTATAGGGCTCGGTGATCGGATCTTCGACATCCAGAACCGCGCTAATGGCGGTGCTGATCTTGCCGCAATCATCCACTTCGATGCCGCCGGTCGGACGCTCGGCCATGATCTGAAGCGTATGGGTCTTGCCGCCCATCAACCGAACGCGCACAAGCTCATACCCCAGGTCCTCGATGACGGGGGTGATGATTTCCGCCATCCGGCGGTCAATCGCAGCTTTGGCAATCAAGTCGTTTGTCATATCGTCCAAGCACAAAAAAACGGGCGCGCGGCCCGTCGAAATTAATCCGGTGGGCTTTCGGAGTGGACCCGAGAGCGCCGCTGTTGAAAGGCATATACGCCGGTTGCCCCGAGTCTGCAAGTCCCGCGTTAAAAGAATCCCGCCCTAGCCAAATTGCGTCTGCCAGCAGGGCAAAACATCGCCCGGCGCGGGGCGCGCGGCATGGACAGCCCGTGCAATCGCACGCGCCATCGCGGTGGCCGCCGCGTGCCCCAGCAACAGGGTTTCAGTCATAGGATCATCCAGCGCACGCATGCCCGTCGAGGCGGCAAAAATAAGGTCGCCATCCATCGGCGTGTGCGACGGCACTAACGCGCGCGCAAACCCGTCATGCGCGGCGGTGGCAAGGCGGGTGCATTGCGCCTGGGTCAATGCCGCATCGGTGGCGACAATGCCGATAGTGGTATTTGCGTGTTGTGACAGCTTGGTCTTGGGCAGTGCCGCACCGGGATAGGATTGCGCGGGGCCAAGACCGCCAAACTCACCGTCGATCTCAAACGGGGCGGCCCAGAAATGCGGCCCCTCGCCAACCGTGGCCGAGCCAAGCGCATTGACCGCCACCAGCGCGCCCACCATCGCCCCCGATGGCAGCACCACCGAGGCAGAGCCAAGCCCGCCCTTTAACGTCGCGGTGGTCGCGCCTGTGCCGGCCCCAAAGCTCCCAATCTCAAACCGCGCGGCGGCATTGCCAAGGGCCTCTGCGCCAAGCGCCTTATAGGGATTATCGGCCCAATCCTTGGCCCCGCCATTGAGCAGATCAAACAAAATCGCCCCCGGCACAATCGGCACGCGGATATCACCCACCGCAAAGCCGCGCCCCTGCGCGCGCAAAGCGTCCGCCACGCCCGATGCCGCATCAAGCCCAAAGGCCGAACCGCCCGACAACACCAGCGCATCGACCTGTTCCACCGTCTTGTCGGGGGCCAAAAGGTCAGTCTCTCTGGTGCCCGGCGCGCCGCCCATCACATGCACCCCGGCGGTAAAGGGCGCATCACCCAGCAAGACCGTGACCCCGGTCCTGATCTGCGCGTCCTGCGCATTGCCGACCCAAAGCCCCGGCACATCCGTGATAAGGTTCAGCGGGCCGGGGCGCATCACAGCGCGACCTTGACCGCTGCTGTTTCCGGATCGCCGGTATTGGGTGTGCCGCGCGGCTCGATCAGCAAAAGATGCGCCTCTTGGCGGGCAACCGGGCGATGCTCGACCCCTTTGGGCACGACAAACAGTTCGCCTTTGCCAAGGGTCACCGTGCGGTCGCGCATTTCGATGTCAATCTCACCCTCAAGCACCAGGAAAAAGTCATCGGTATCCGGATGGCTATGCCAGGTAAACTCTCCCTCGACCTTGACCACCATCACGTCATTACCGTTGTATGCGGCAACGATATGGGGGCTCCAATGGGCCGAGAACGCACTAAGTTTTTCGGCCAGATTCACCTTGGTCATCATCACCCTCCATTTTAGCGATTAGCCTAGCGGGATTTATCTTGATTATGAACTTGATTCAGACGAATAGAGATTTGTGCAGGGCGATGGCGTCGCCCCCCCGATCCGGGGACACGCACCCCTAACGACAAACCGTCCTGAACGCCGGGACCTTTCTTTGAATAGGAGGGTCGAAATGACTTCACGTCCTGAATTTTACCGCTTCCACAATGGCGAAAAGGCCCCTTTGCCTTTTGCCCTGTCCGAATACGAAGCGCGGCTTGCGGGCCTGCGCGCCATCATGACCGAGACCGGCGCGGGCGCCGTTGTGTTCACCTCGATGCACAATATCGCCTATTACTCTGGCTTTCTCTATTGCTCTTTCGGGCGCCCCTATGGCCTTGTTGTGACCGAGACCGCCTGTGTCACGATCTCGGCAGGCATTGACGCGGGCCAACCCTGGCGCCGCAGTTTTTGCGATAACATCACCTATACCGACTGGCAGCGCGACAATTTCTGGCGCGCCGTGGGGTCGGTTGCGGGCGAAGGCAAGGTTGTCGGCTATGAGGGCGATCACCTTACCCTGATGCAGCGCGACAAGCTTGAGGATTTCCTCAAACCGGCGACGATGGTCGATCTGGCCCCCGCCACAATGCGTCAACGCATGTACAAATCCGCCGCCGAGATTGCCCTTATCCGGCAATGCACCCAGGTGGCCGATGTGGGCGGCTATGCGATTCGCGACGCCGTGCGCGAAGGCACCCGCGAGATTGACGTTGCCATGGCAGGGCGCGACGCGATGGAAACCGAGATCGCCAAGCGCTTTCCCGATGCCGAATATCGCGACAGCTGGGTCTGGTTTCAATCGGGCATCAACACCGATGGCGCCCACAACCCGGTCACCGCGCGCAAACTAGAGCGCGGCGATATCCTTAGCCTCAATGCCTTTCCGATGATCTCGGCCTATTACGTGGCGCTGGAACGCACCATGTTCGTGGGCGAGGTCGATGACGCCAGCCTCAAGATCTGGCAGGCGAACGTCGCGGCGCATGAATATGGTATGTCCCTGCTCAAACCCGGCATTAGCTGTGCCGAGGTCACCCACAAGATCAACGACTTCCTGGAAGAGCGCCAGTTGCTGCAATACCGGACCTTTGGCTATGGCCATTCCTTCGGCATCCTGAGCCATTATTATGGTCGCGAGGCAGGTCTGGAACTGCGCGAGGATATCGACACGGTGCTAGAGCCCGGCATGGTCATCTCGATGGA
>CBDTZA010000350.1:0-2979 GCA_965364785.1 uncultured Roseovarius sp.
CGATGATTTCACCGGCTCGTCCGACCTTGGCAACACCCTGACCAAGGCGGGCATGCGATCTGTGCAATATGTCGGCACACCCAACACCCCGGCCGCGCCCCATGTCGAGGCCGGGATTGTCGCCCTCAAATCCCGCTCGATCCCCGTGGCCGAGGCCGTCGCGCAATCGCTGACCGCGCTTGAGTGGCTGCGCGCGCAGGGCTGCACACAGTTTCTGTTCAAATACTGCTCGACCTTTGATTCCACGCCCGAGGGCAATATCGGCCCTGTCGCCGAGGCGCTTGCCGAGGCTTTGAACGCGCAACAGGTGATCGTCTGCCCGGCCTTTCCCGCCACGGGGCGCTCGATCTATCAGGGGCATCTTTTTGTCGCCGATCACCTGCTAAGCGAATCAGGCATGCAGCATCACCCCCTGACCCCGATGAGCGATCCTGATCTGCGCCGCTGGCTGGCGCATCAGACCAGCGGAAGCGTCGGTCATGTGCCCGCCATCGCCGTTCTGGGCGGAGTAGAGAGCACCCGCGCGGCGTTGCACGCTGAGGCGTCAAAAGGCCACCGGCTGATCGTCACCGATGCGATTACCGATGCTGACCTTCTCACCCTTGGCCATGCCGTCACCGATCACGTGCTGATCACCGGCGGGTCGGGTATCGCCATGGGCCTGCCCGATAATTTTCGCGCCAAGGGGCACCTGTCGGAAACTGCGGGAGAATGGCGCACGCAGGCCGGTCCGGTTGTGGCGCTCTCTGGCTCTTGCTCAACCGCGACCCGCGCGCAGGTCACGGCCCATGCCGCCAGCCATCCCAGCCGCGAAATCACGGCGGATGCGGTGATGCGTGGCAAGATCAGCACCAAAGACCTTGCCGATTGGGCGCTCGCACAATCCGGCGTGCCGCTCATCTATTCCTCTGCCGATCCCGATGCCGTGGCCGCCGCACAGGCCCGCCATGGTGCGTCGGCCTTGGCCGAGGCGATTGAAACCCTGTTTGCCGAACTCGCCCGCATGCTTGCCGCCAGGGGCGTCACCCGCCTGATCAGTGCAGGCGGCGAAACCTCGGGCGCAGTTGTGGCGGGGCTTGACCTGACACAGTTGGAAATCGGCCCCGAGGTTGACCCCGGCGTGCCGATGATCCGCGCCCATGACAGCCTTGTTCTGGCGCTAAAATCCGGTAACTTCGGCGCGGTGGATTTCTTTGCCAAGGCCGCCGCGATGATGGAGGGCACACCATGAACGACGCCAAGCTGCGCGAAGATATGTGCTTTTGGGCGGCCTCTTTGTTTGATCGCGGGCTGACGGGGGGCGCCTCGGGCAATATCTCGGCGCGCACATCCGATGGCGGGCTTTTGCTAACCCCCACCGGCGTAAGCCTTGGCCGGCTTGACCCCGCCGCGCTTAGCCGGTTTGACGCGCAGGGCACCCATATTGACGGCCCCGCCCCGACCAAGGAAATGCCGCTTCATTCGGCGTTTTACGAGACCCGCACCAATGCCGGCGCGGTGGTGCATCTGCATTCAACCCATTCCGTGGCGCTCTCAATGTTGCCCGAGATCGACCCCGAGGATGTGATCCCGCCCCTCACCGCCTATGCGGTGATGCGTGTCGGCAAGGTCGCGCTCCTGCCGTTCTTTGTGCCCGGCGATCCGGCCATGGCCGATGCGTTGCGCGGGCTTGGCGGGCGGCGCTCGGCGGTGCTTTTGGCCAATCACGGGCCTGTTGTGGCCTCAAAAGACCTTGAGGCGGCGGTGTTTGCGATGGAAGAGCTCGAAGAAACCGCGAAGCTGGCGCTTTTGCTGCGCGGGACCGGGGCACAGCCGCTGAACGGCGATCAGATCGCGCAGGTCGTTCACAAATTCAAGCTGGACTGGGACTGATGCAATTTTCCGCCAATCTGGGCTTTCTCTTCACCGAAATGCCCCTGCCCGAGGCGATCCACGCCGCCCATCAGGCCGGGTTTGACGCGGTTGAATGCCATTTTCCTTATGACACGCCTGCGTCCGAGGTGGCCCTTGCGCTGCGCGACACCGGCCTGCCAATGCTTGGCCTTAACACCTGGCCCGGGGATCGCGACGCGGGGGATTTTGGCCTTGCCGCGCTTGCCGGACGCGAAAAAGAGGCGTGCGCGGCCATCGCCCAAGCGGTTGAATATGCCACGGAAATCGGCGCACGCGCGGTGCATGTCATGGCTGGGATCACCGATGGGGATGAGGCGGCTGAGGCAAGCTTTCACGCCAATCTCGCCTATGCCTGTGATCTGGCCGCGCCGCATGGAGTTGGCATTCTGATCGAGCCAATCAATCAGCGCGACGTGCCCGGCTATCACCTGTCAACGTCCGAGCACGCGACGCGTATTATCCATGATCTCAAGCGCAAGAACCTCAAACTGCTGTTTGATTGCTATCACTTGCAGATCATGGAAGGCGACCTGTTCAGGCGCTTTCAGGCGCTCCAGCCCCTCATCGGCCATGTTCAATTCGCCGCTGTTCCCGACCGGGGCGAACCGGACATGGGCGAGGTCAATTATGCCTGGCTTTTGCCCGCAATGGCGCAGGCAGGGTACACCGCGCCGTTTGGGGCCGAATACCGCCCGCGGGGAGGAAATACCACCCAGGGGCTTGGGTGGATTGGCGCGTTTCGGGGCTAGACCCTTGGCAATCAATGCGCGCGCATGCTAGCAATTGAACACTGTTCGATTTTTCAAAAAGCGGTGCCCGACACATGCCAGCCCCCCGCCCCAGACGCCCGCGCGCGGAGACCCGGGAAAAACGTGCGCTGATCCTCGATGCCGCCGTGCAGATTTTCGCACAAGACGGGCTTGAGGGCGCCAGCCTGCGGGCTGTGGCGGCGCGCGCGGGCTATACGCCCGCAGCGCTCTATTTCCACTTTGCCTCGAAAGAGGCGCTTTATGCAGAGGTTTTGATGGCCTCGCTGGCGCGGCTTGGCGCGGCAACCACGGCGGGGGCCGAAACCGGCGCCACGCC
>CBDTZA010000351.1:0-2973 GCA_965364785.1 uncultured Roseovarius sp.
TGCATGATGCGCCGGAATATGTGATCGGCGACATGATTTCGCCGGTCAAAAACGCCGTCGGGCCGGGCTATGACGAACTGGACAAGCGGCTTGTGGCGGCGATCCACATCCGCTTTGGCCTGCCGGCCACCCTGCCGCCTGCGATCAAGAAACAGATCAAGAAGGCCGACAAGATCAGCGCCTGGATGGAAGCCACCGAAATCGCCGGTTTCACCACCGCCGAGGCGGATCGTTTCTTTGGAAAACCCGCCCCCGAGGTGATCGGTGATCTTGCGATTGATCTGCGCCCGCCCACTTTGGTGCGCGCAGATTACACCGCCCGCCATCACGCCCTGATCG
Source organism: uncultured Roseovarius sp. (assembly GCA_965364785.1). Taxonomy (GTDB): domain Bacteria; phylum Pseudomonadota; class Alphaproteobacteria; order Rhodobacterales; family Rhodobacteraceae; genus Roseovarius. The sequence goes on from CBDTZA010000351.1 coordinate 340, forward strand.
CCGAGATCGGCTAGCGGATCAGACCCAGCCGCCGCGCGACATCAGGCCCATCGACTCTAGCTGGCGCCAGCCGGTGAGGCGGGTCGAATGATCGCACCAAAGATCGGGGTCCTGCACCAGATCATCGTAATAGGCATCATAAAGCGCGCTATTGGCGAAATGTTCCTGGCGTTGCTTTTCCTCGCCTGAACGTTCGACCACGCTGTGCAGAAGCTTGGTATGAAGCAACACGCCCGAGGCCGCCTCGCCGCCATTACAATCATAGACCCGGTTCAAACGACGCGGCAAAAGCGAATGCGCCGAGCTGACATAGGCAAAGCGGCGGTTCCATTTGACCAGCGGCACCTTGCCCATCGTCGGTGCGCGCTTTGGCTCTGCCGCAAAAAAGCGCCGGGCGCGCACGCCACCCTGAATCCACAGGTTTTGCAGGTCAGGCTTGCGGCGGATCATGTAATTGCCACCATCAAACCAGCACAGGATATCAAACGGGTCATCGCCTTCGCGATACTCTTGTGCCGAAAGCTGTCCCTTGGGGTACATATCCAGCATCAGCGCGCCAAATGACTGTCGCCCCTGCCGTTCAAGCCAATCCACAAGCGCCGGCAACGGGCGGGTGTCGTGATAGGGATAGATCAGAATCTCGTCGGCATCGAGCGTCAGGCACCAATGGCCATGGGCATGCTTGAGCTGTAGCCAGGTGAGCCAATCCACCCCAAAGCGCGACAACTTGTAACTATGCGTGCTGGCCCAAAGCGATACGTCGGGCTGCTGCGCCAGGTATTCGGCGGTACCATCATCGCTGCCGTTATCGACAAACAGGAAATGGCGCACCCCAAGCTTGCGGTGGTGTTCAAGGAAAAACGGCAAGCGCGCGATCTCGTTGCGCACGGTGCTGGCGGCCAGAATATCGTCGGGGGCGATGCTTGCAGTGCGATCCATCACCGGGCTTAGCTGTCGGCGCTTGCGAAAGGCACGCAACAACAGACGACGGCGCTTCCATCGCAACCGATAGGCCATCGCCATGTCGTTCAGCCTGTCCATCCTGCCCATGCCCGTCCCTATCGCACGCCCAAGGCAGCGTCGGCGCTATTTGTCGTAATGTCCAGTTTGATGCCAGCGCCAGGCATCGGCAATCATCTTGTCCAACGTCGAGCGCACCGGCCGCCAGCCAAGCTCTGCCTCGGCGCGCGTCGAACCGGACACCAGCTTGGCGCAATCACCGGGCCGGCGCGGCCCCTCGACAACCGGCATCGGGCGATTGGTGATCGCGGCCGATTGATCAATCACTTCGCGCACCGAAAACCCGGCTCCGGTGCCAAGGTTAAAGACCCGGCAGCCTTTGTCATCCTCAAGCCATTTCAGGCCAAGAATATGCGCATCCACCAGATCGCAGACATGCACATAGTCGCGAATGCAGGTGCCGTCGGGCGTGTCATAATCGGTGCCAAAAATCGTCAGCGCGTCGCGCTTGCCCTCAATCGCGTCAAGCATGAGCGGGATCAGATGGGTTTCGGGTTGATGAAACTCGCCCACCTCACCCGCAGGATCGCCCCCCGCAACGTTGAAATAGCGGAAAATCACATGGCGCAGGCCATAGGCCACCTCAAAATCGCGCAGCATATCCTCGATGGCGCGTTTGCTGGCGCCGTAGGCGTTGATCGGATGCTGTGCGCTGGTCTCGTCGAGAATGACGTTATCCTGGTCGCCGTAAGTCGCGCAGGTCGAGGAAAAGACAAAATCCCGGCATCCCGCCTGCACTGCTGCCTGCAACAGGTTAAGCGACCCGGCCACGTTATTGTGCCAATAAAGCCCCGGCTCACGCATGCTTTCGCCGACCTGGCTAAGGGCAGCAAAATGCATCACGGCAACCGGCTGATAGGCGGCAAATATCTGATCAAGCCGGGCGCGATCCGTCAGATCGCCCTGCTCGAAGGGCCCGAATTTGACCGCGTCCTGCCAGCCGGTGCAAAGATTATCGTAGGTCACCGGCGTATAGCCCGCCGCCTTTAACGCTTTGCAAGCATGCGAGCCAATATAGCCCGCGCCCCCAGTCACCAAAATATTTGTCACCGCCGCCCCTTTTTACGGTTTGCTATTGTGCGGCTTTTTCTGAATGCACCACGTCCGAGATATAGTTCCAAAGATCGTCGCGCAAGTCAGCACGGGCCAGGGCAAAGGCCACTGTTGCCTGCAAGAAACCGGCCTTTGATCCGCAATCAAACCGCTGTCCCTGAAAGCGGAACCCGTAAACCTCTTCGCCGTCTTCGCGCGCGGCATCAATCGCATCGGTGAGTTGAATTTCACCCCCTGCGCCGGCCTCTTTGCGGTTCAGCTTTTGCAGAACCGTGGGCGTCAGAATATAGCGCCCGATCACCGCAAGGTTCGACGGTGCCATGCCTGGCCCTGGTTTTTCGACCAGGCCCTTGGTGGATACGATCGAGCCCATATCCTCTTTGATATCAAGGATGCCGTAAGAGCTTGTCATGTGATCCGGCACTTCCATGGCGGCAACGATATTGCTTTGGGTTTCCTCGAAGGCTTCGACCATCTGCGCCAGACAGGGCGTTTCGGCCGCGATCACGTCATCGGGCAGGATCACGGCAAAAGGTTCGTTCGCGATCAGGCGGCGCGCGC
>CBDTZA010000352.1:0-2972 GCA_965364785.1 uncultured Roseovarius sp.
GTTTGCCGCCGCCTAAACGGTGAGCGTGAAAAACAGCCGCCGGAACGGGAACAAGACCGTACCATCGCCGCGCACCGGATAGGCCGCCTGCATCACTTCTTCATAGCGGCGAATAAGATCGGCCTTTTCCTCGGCATCAAGGGCCGCCAGAACCGGGCGCGCATAGGTGCTTTCGGTATAGCGACGCACCGGGTGGCTGCCGGGTTCGGCAGTCAGGCGTTGATAATAATCGGTTTCCCAGAGGCGAAACTGGCCAAGCGGCGCCAGCAATTCCTCATACTTTATCGGGGCCATGACACCGGGCGTGCCCATTTTCTCGACCCGTCCGGGGAAAAGTTCTTCGACCAGCGTAAGCCAGACACGATGCGACGGTGCCTTGTTCTGATGCGGCATCTGAACCGCAAGCGTGCCGCCCTTGCCCAGCATCCGCGCCAGCCGCGGCATCAGCGCCTCATGCCCGCCTACCCAATGCAGGGCCGCGTTGGAAAAGATAAGCCCCGGCGCGCGCCGTGGGTGCCAGTCGTTGAAATCGGCCTGCTGGAGTGAATCGTAACTGTTCGCCGCGCGCGCCTTTTCAAGCATTGCAGGCGAGCCATCTACACCGATCACCGCGCGCGCACTGGCCCGCGCCTTGAGCGCATCGGCCATGGCGCCATTGCCACAGCCAAGATCAACGATATCGCCGGCCCCCATCTGCCCGACCGCATTCAAAAGGTCGAGAGCGGGGCGCAAACGCTGATCCCGGAACCTTGCATAGGCCCCGGGATTCCAATCAGCTTTTCCAGATATCCCGCTCACGTTGACGGCTCGGGCTCCAGCCCGCCGTCGCCGGGCGACGGTTTGGGCTTGGTCTTCGGAATGGCCGTGACCGAGGGTTTGGCACTCTCGGCACTGCCGTCCGTATCGTCGTCATCGGCCGCGGGCGGCTCACCGCGCAACACGCGTTTGATTTCTTCGCCGGTCAGGGTCTCGTATTCCAAAAGCCCCTGTGCCAGACGTTCCCATTCGTCCCTGCGATCAGTCAGGAGTTTCTTGGCTGTCTGATAGGCCTCGTCGATCAGGCGTTTCACCTCATCCTCGATAAGCTCTTTGGTATGGGCCGAGATCGAAAATCCGCCGGCGCCATTGCCCATATAGCCTTCATGCGCCTGCTCGTAATCGATATTGCCAACCTTGTCGGACATGCCCCACCGCATCACCATGGCGCGTGCCAGACCGCTGGCCTGCTGAATATCACCAGCCGGGCCGTTGCTGACATTGCCCTCGCCATATTTGAGGATTTCGGCGGCCTTGCCGGCCATGGTCATCGCCAGCTTTTCCTCGCATTCCGACAGATGCCAGTTCAGGCGGTCGATCTCGGGAAGGCTGACCACCATACCAAGTGCACCACCACGCGGGATGATCGTGGCCTTATAGACCGGATCACATTTCGGCAGGGCAAGCCCCACCACCGCATGGCCGGCTTCGTGATAGGCGGTCTTTTCTTTTTGATCGTCGGTCAGAACCATCGACCGGCGTTCGGCCCCCATCATCACCTTGTCCTTGGCGTTCTCAAAGTCGATCATGGTGACAAACCGGCGCCCCACGCGAGCCGCAGTAAGTGCGGCCTCATTGACCAGATTCGCCAGATCAGCCCCGGAAAAACCCGGCGTGCCGCGTGCAATCAGGCGCAGATCGACATCCGGGCCAAGCGGGGTCTTGCGGGCATGTACGCCAAGGATTTTCTCGCGTCCCTTGATATCGGGGTTGGGCACGGTGACCAGACGGTCAAACCGGCCAGGACGCAGCAATGCGGGGTCAAGAACGTCTTTACGGTTGGTGGCCGCGATGATGATTACACCCTCATTGGCCTCAAACCCGTCCATTTCAACCAGCAGCTGGTTGAGGGTCTGTTCACGCTCGTCATTGCCGCCGCCATAACCGGCGCCACGGTGGCGACCCACGGCGTCGATCTCGTCGATGAAGACGATGCAGGGCGCGTTTTTCTTGGCCTGTTCAAACATATCGCGCACACGGCTTGCGCCGACGCCAACAAACATTTCCACAAAGTCAGAGCCAGAGATGGTGAAGAACGGGACGCCCGCCTCGCCCGCAATCGCGCGCGCCAGCAGGGTTTTACCGGTGCCCGGAGGGCCCACAAGCAACGCCCCTTTGGGGATCTTGCCACCAAGGCGCGAGAACTTCTGCGGGTTGCGCAGGAACTCGACGATCTCTTCAAGTTCTTCCTTTGCCTCGTCAATGCCGGCGACATCGTCAAAGGTCACGCGGCCATGCTTTTCGGTCAGCATCTTGGCCTTGGATTTGCCAAAGCCCATCGCGCCGCCTTTGCCACCGCCCTGCATGCGGTTCATGAAAAAGACCCACACACCGATCAGCAGAAGGAAGGGCAACAACGAGACGAGGAAGGTCTGGAACCCGGATTGCTGCTGGCTCTCGGCCTTGACCGGAATACCCGCGTCGATCAGGCGCTCCGTGATCTGGGCATCCTCGGGCTTGATCGTGGCATAATCAGTGCCCTCTTTGGTGCGGTAGCGCACCGTTTCGCCATCCAGGGTCACCTGGCTGATCGATCCGTCCTCGATCGCGGCCACAAACTCGGAATAGGACACGGATCTGCTTTGCAGCGTATTGCCTGAGCCACTGAACAGGTTGAACAGCGCCAAAATCAACAGGAACAACACCAGCCAGAAGGCGATATTTCTTGCGTTACCCAAGGAATCTCTCCTAAAAATTCGGTTGTCCTGCACCTATCACAGGACCCACCATTCTTAAATAGAGATCACGCCTGTATCTTCAATGAGATAATAGCGATTTATAGAACTCTTGTTCATCGCAGAGCGCCTTAAACGACCAGCCATTTGCCCATCCCGCAAGCGGCGCGGCCAGTAATTCATCGCCCAACCAGACCCCCGGCAGGGCCAGAGCCGACATGTGCGGCATTCCGCCGAGCCGCCAATCGGGGAAAGCGCGCA
>CBDTZA010000353.1:0-2967 GCA_965364785.1 uncultured Roseovarius sp.
CACTGCATGCTAAGATAGGCGCGCCGCGCGGGGTGCGGCTCGATCATGGTGATGTCGGTGATGTCGGTGATGCCCTGCGCGGCAAGGCTAAGCGCCGCGCCAAGCCCGATGGCACCGCCCCCCAGCACAAGCGCGCGATGCGTCCCCTCGCCCAAAGCGGCGCGCCCAAGACGTACCGCATGCCAGCCACAGGCAATCGGTTCGGCCAGGGCGGCCTGATCGGTGGTGATATGATCGGGCATCACCACCAGATTGCGTTCCGGCATCGCAAGCAGCGCGGCAAAGGCGCCTTCGCGGGGCGGCATGGAAATGATCTGGCGGGTGCTACAGAGGTTGTCGCGCCCGGATGTACAGGCCGGGCAGGTGCCGCAGGTGACAAGCGGGTTCACGGTCACGCGTTTGCCAGTCATGGCGCCGCTCAACACGCTGCCTGCCGCCTCGTGCCCAAGCACAAGCGGGGCGGGGCGGCGGTCGTCATGGCCAAGATAGGCATGCATGTCAGAGCCGCAAATGCCAACGCTGTCCACCCGGATCAACGCCTCGCCGCTTTGCGGTACAGGGTCGGGCATGTCGCGATAATCAAGCCCCTCAGGGGCGGTATAAACCAGTGCCTTCATTTTGCGGTAAAGCCTCCGTCCACCATCATGATCTGTCCGGTCACGTATTTTGACGCCTCTGAGCAAAAGAACATCAGCGGCCCGTCAAGATCGTCGACCTCACCATTGCGCCCGATTGAGGTTTGCGCCGCGTTGCGCGCCGCACGCTCGGGGTCATCGAACACCGCCGCCGTAAGTTCGGTCCGGATAAAACCGGGGGCGAGGGCGTTGACCACAATCCCGTCGCGCGACCAGGCCTCGGCCATGGCGCGGGTCATCTGGGCGACGCCGCCTTTGCTGGCGCCGTAAGCAATGCCACCCGGAAAGGCGCGAAAGGATTGCAGCGAGGCAAAGTTCACGATCCGGCCCCAGCCTTTTTGCTTCATCGCCGGTACAAGATGCTGGCTTAGGAAAAACGGCGTGGTGAGGTTCAGCGACAGGGTGATATCCCAGCCCTCGGGCGTCACATCATCGGCGGCCTGCCGGGTGTTGATGCCGGCCGCATGCACCACGATATCGGGCGCCCCAAAGGGAAGCGCGGCGGCGCGGGCAAGATCGGCCAGCCCGTCACGATCAGCCAGATCATGGGCAATCACCGCGCCGCTATCGCCAACCTCGGTCAGCCATTCGGCAAGGACATCGGCGCGGCGCGCCACGCCCACGACCCGCGCACCGGACGCCGCCAACACGCTGGCCGCACGCCGCCCCAACCCCGAGCTTGCGCCCGTGACCAAAGCGACACGACCGGTCACATCAAGCAGACCGTTCTCAGCCATTTGACGTCAGATCAAAGGTTTCGTTGGGGAAGTACTTCTTGAGGCGGATATCGGCGGTACGCGCGTGCCCCTCCATCCCTTCAAGGCGGGCAATCCGCGCCGTGGCTTCGGCCACCGGCTTTGATCCCTCGCGGGTTGAGCGCTGCCAAGTGACGATCTTCATGTATTTGTGAACGCTCAGACCGCCAGTATAGTTGGCAGCACCTGATGTGGGCAGCACATGGTTCGTGCCCGAGGCTTTGTCGCCAAAGGCCACCGTCGTTTCCTCTCCCAGAAACAACGAGCCATAGCAGCCAAGCCGCCCCAGCCACCAATCCAGATCCTCAGCCTGCACCGTCAGGTGCTCGGGGGCGTAATCGTCCGATGTCGCCGCCATTTCTTCGCGGTTGGCGCAGACGATGACCTCGGCATAATCGCGCCATGCAGCAAAGGCATTGTCGCGGTTCACCTCGGGCAGATCGTCGATCAGGCCCGGCACAATACGCATCACCTCTTCGGCCAGCGGACGGTTGTCGGTGACAAGCCAGACCGGCGAGTTGTAACCATGCTCGGCCTGACCAACCAGATCGGTGGCCACGACCATCGGATCGGCGGTCTTGTCGGCCAGAATAAGGCTGTCGGTCGGGCCAGCGATCATGTCGATGCCGACGCGGCCAAACAGCATCCGCTTGGCCTCGGCCACGAACTGATTTCCGGGACCCACCAGAATATTGGCCTTTGGCAGACCAAACAGACCAAAGGTCATCGCGGCAACACCCTGAACCCCGCCCATGGCAAGGATAGTGTCGGCCCCGCACAGATCGGCCGCATAGATGATCGCGGGCGCAATGCCCACGCCGGGGCGCGGCGGCGAGCAGGCAACAATGTGCTTGCACCCGGCGACCTTGGCGGTGGTGACGGTCATGATGGCACTGGCGATATGGCTATAACGCCCGCCCGGCACGTAACAACCCGCGCCCGTCACAGGGATGCTCTTTTGGCCGGCAATCAGCCCCGGCACCACCTCGATCTCGATATCCTTCAGCGTCTCTTTCTGGGCTTCGGCAAAGCGGCGCACGTTGTTATGGGAGAACTGAATATCGCGCTTGAGCTTTTCCGGCACCAGCGCCGCCGCCGCCTCGATCTCGGCGCGGGTCACGACGACATTGCCCTCGTATTGGTCAAACTTGGCGGCATATTTCATCGCCGCCTTGTCGCCGCCCGCCTCGATATCATCCAGGATGGCGCGCACAGTGATTTTTACATCCGACGCGTCTGATTTCGAGGTCAGCGTTGCTTTTTTGAGATATTCTCGTGTCATGGGTCAGGTCCTATTTGTAGATGTCTGGCAACAGCGTTGTGGACAACGCCGGGATATAGGCGATCATCAAAACGACGATCAGCATGAAGAAAACAAACGGCACGGCGCGCGCTGCGATCCGCAGGATCGACTCGCCGGTGATCCCCGAGACCACGAACAGGTTCAGTCCGAGGGGAGGGGTGATAAAGCCCACGCCAAGCGCGGTGATCATCATGATGCAGAACTGAATTTCGTTCATGCCGATATCATCCGCGAGCGGTTTGAGGATCGGTGCGAGGATCACGATATTGGGCGT
>CBDTZA010000354.1:0-2965 GCA_965364785.1 uncultured Roseovarius sp.
GGCGTGGCAAGCCAGCGCACCATCTCGATCATCGCCGACAGCTTGGTCGTCATCGTCACGAGATTGGCAAGCGCCACAGCCGATAAAAGCCGCAACACGACGACCAGACCTTCAATGGCCGCGCCGATCACAAGATGCCAGACCAGCACCAGCGCGATGAACGGCCAGAGAGCCATAAGACCCTTCATCCCGGCGTCGAAAAACCGCCGCCCCGGCAAACGGTAAACGACGAGGCAGGTCAGAAAGACCGCAAGATGAAAGCCAAGGCTCTCTTGCGAAAACAACACAACCGTGGCCGCGCAGAGCGCCGCAAGCTTTGCGCCCGCCGACCAGCGATGGGCCCGGGTTTCAACCGGCGAGGTCAGAGATATCATCATACCCTCCCAGATCGGTCATATGTTTGGTAAACGCCGCAAGCGTCGGCGTGCCGCGCCCGTCCTGTTTGATCCGCCCTTCTTCAAGCCAAATCACCCGCTCATAACCGCGCAACGCCTCGGGGTCATGCGATATGTGGATCAGGGCCGCATCGATGCGGTCAAAATACCGCATCAACTGGGCGCGCGTCGGAATGTCGAGGCCTGAAAACGGCTCGTCCAGAATAACAACCTTTGGCGTCATCGCGATAATGGCCATCAGGCAGACCAGCTGCTTTTGCCCCTGCGAAAGTTGATGCGTGGCCGCCGATGCCCAATGCGCCTTGTCAAATTGCACAAGGATATTGGCCACCTGCCGCTCTGCCTCGGCTTTTGACGCTCCGGCCTGAAGTAACCCAAACCCAAGCTCTTCTTCCACGGTGGGGAAAATGATCTGATGATCCGGGTTTTGAAACAGGATGCCGACCGTCCGGATCGCCGCCTTGCGGTCCTTGGCAATATCGACGCCGCAAACCCGAACCCCGCCCCGGTCCGGCGCTACAAGACCGGACAGCACCCGCGCCAGGGTGGTCTTTCCTGACCCGTTTCGCCCCACGATGCCGACACGCCTTTCAGGGACCGACACATCAATATCCGTCAAAAGCGCCCGGCCCTCGCGCGAAAAGGAAACCCCGGCCATTTCAAACGTCACAGACGGATTGCCGGATCGTGAAATGACACCCTCGCCTTGCATTGTAGTTCCTCAAAGCCGTTTCGAATACGCGCGCAGGGGCACGTATCGCCATCGACAATAGCGAATGCAAGCGGCCTCGAACATGCCCCACTTTATCAAGGCTGCTTTTTTGGGACGGGCCAGCGCAAAAAAACCACCTTATGCCTAGGCCTGCGGCTGAGCGCCTTGCTCGCCGGTGCCCAGAATGAAATGAAACGATGTGCCATTCGGGATATTGGGTTCACACCAGATATTGCCGCCATGGCGCAAGGCGATTTTTCGACAGGTCGCCAAGCCAAGCCCGGTGCCACGCGCCGTGTTATGGCCAGTGATCCGGCGAAACGGCTCAAAAATACGGTCGCGGAATTCCTGGGGAACACCAAGACCATTATCAGAGACCGTCACCTTTAGCCCCTTGGCAACACTCTGCGCAGATACGACAATATCGGGCGTTTCCTCACCGCGATACTTAATTGCATTGGCAATCAGGTTCTGAAGCAACTGCGCCACCTGCGGGGCCGAACATACCGCCTTTTCACCCGCATCCGTGGTGCGCACATGGGCGCCGCTCATTGAAATATCGCGTTCATTCGCCATGATCGCCCGTTCCACAAGTTCGCCAAGATACGCCTCGCAAAACGGCTCGTCTGAATCGACTTTGGTCAACATGGCCAAACTCTCGATCAACTCGGACATCTGCTGGGTCGACCGGTTCAGAAGATTAAGACTGACCTGCACTTCGGCCATATCCCCGGTCTCAAGACTCTCTTTTATCTGCTCGGCCAAAAAGGTGACACCACGGATCGGCGCCTTGAAATCATGCACAAGCATATGCGCAAAGGTCTCAAGTTCCTGACGCTGCAGATCAATCTTGGCCTGCATATGCGATAGCGCGATCCCGGTATCCAACATCCGAAACAGGGCATTCTGGTTCAAGGACCGCTTGGCAATATAATCCGATGCCCCAAGCTGAATCGCGGATTTGGCAATCTCTTCATCGCCATGCCCGGTCATAAGGATATAGGCCGCAACGGGCCACTTTTCCTTAAGGCTCTTTAGCATTTCCAACCCTGTCAAATCCGGCATCAGATAATCAAGCAAGACAACATCCGGTACAATGTCCGAAAATGACTGCACCTCCTCAAAACTCTTGGCCTCATAGACATTGGCGCCGCCCGGGCGCACAGCCAACAAGCGCCGGATCAGCTTGAGATCACCAAGATCATCATCGATTACCAGAACATCAATCGCACTCATATCAAACAATCCTATCCAATCTCATGTCCGGCAACTCGACAATCCGCCAGAAATGGTCAAGCGTGCCGATCAAGTTGACAAAGTCGCTTCCTGCGTTTTCCTTTTGAATGTAGCCCGCCACATTATGCGCATAGGCCGCCGCCCTGTCGCGTTCATCGCTCGATGTGGTCAGCAGGAACGCAACCGCGCCCTTCAGCCGTTGGTCTTTGCGGATTTCTTCCAGCAACTCGATCCCGTTCATGCGCGGCATGTTGAGATCGATCAAAAGAATGTAGGAATCCGGCGGCGTGCCCGTTTCACCGCGCAACAGCCCAAGCGCCTCGACCCCGTCGATAAGCCGTATGACCGGATTGGCAATCTTTGCGCGCGCCAGTGCCCGTCGTATCGCCTTGGCATCACCATCATCATCCTCAACAAGGATGATGTTAAGCGGCGACCGATCGTCTAGTTTCGCTAAAGCACTCATGCGGCCTGTTCCTTCTGGGGCTGACTTTTGCGCGCATAAGGCCAGAAAATCCGAAATTCCACGCCACGCCCCTGACATGGGATCACCTCAATTCGCCCACCCGCCAGGACGACGTGTTTTTTGACAATGGCGAGGCCCATTCCGCTTCCGTCGACC
>CBDTZA010000355.1:0-2957 GCA_965364785.1 uncultured Roseovarius sp.
CGACCCCCTATGGCCGCATGGGCGACGGGCGCGCATGGCTGGGGCCGGTGCTGCGCGAATATGTGGTCTCTGAGGCGATGCATGCCTTTGGCCTGCCGACAACGCGCGCGCTTGCCGCCGTCGCCACCGGCGAGGTGGTTTACCGCGAGGCCGGCGGCCTACCCGGCGCGATCCTGACCCGTGTGGCGGCCAGCCATCTGCGCGTCGGCACGTTTCAGTATTTCGCCGCACGGCGCGATAAGGACGGGCTTCGCGCGCTTTATGACTATACGGTCGCGCGGCATTATCCGCATGTCGAGGGCCCGGCGCATCTTTTGGCCGAGGTAATCCGCCGTCAGGCCATGCTGGTGGTGGGCTGGATGTCGGTGGGCTTCATCCACGGCGTGATGAACACCGACAACACCGCGATTTCCGGCGAGACCATCGATTATGGCCCCTGCGCCTTTATGGATGTCTATCATCCGCAGACGGTGTTTAGTTCGATCGACACACAAGGGCGCTATGCCTATGACAATCAGGCGCATGTGATCGTCTGGAACATGGCGCAATTTGCCACCGCACTGGTGCCGCTCATGCCCGATCAGGATGAGGCGATAGACGAGTTTACTGCGCTGATCCATGCCATGCCGGATCAGATCGAGACTGAATGGCGCCGCGCCTTTGGCCGCAAGATCGGGATTGCCAAGGCTGCCGAGGCCGACGCGCCTCTGATCGGCAATCTGCTGGCGCGCATGGCCGAGAACCGCGCCGATTTCACCAATACCTTCCGTGCCCTTCTGACGGGCGGCGCGCGCGATCAGTTCATGGATCGGGCGGTGTTTGACACTTGGGAAACAGAGTGGCGCGCGAGGCTCACGACCGAGGACGACCCAAGCGGCGTTATGGCCACGGCCAATCCCGCCTTTATCCCGCGCAATCATCGGGTTGAACAGATGATCGAGGCCGCCGTGTCGGGGGATTTCGCCCCGTTCGAGCGACTTTTGAAGGTCCTTGCGCACCCCTATCTGGATCAGCCGGAGGCCAGCGATCTTGCCCGCCCGCCAGAGCCTGCGGAAGTCGTGCAACAGACCTTTTGCGGCACCTGATATCATTTGGGCAAAAGAAAATCGGCGCCGGGGATATCGCCCCGGCGCCGATTGAAATTTTAGGCTGCGTTGGCGCGCGGGCCACCGCCGGGTTTGCTGCGACGGCGATTGCCGCCCCCCGGTTTGCCCTGAGCAAAGCCGGGCTTGGCGCCAGCATTGCCACCGCCACCGCCGCCGCTGCGGCGACGCGGACCACCCCGACCAGAGGGCTGTTTCTTGGCCTTCGGATCAGGCAGAACCTCCCATGGGCGACCAGAGGCAACGGGGATGGAAACCCCCATAACCTTTTGAATATCCTTCAATTCGCCCATCTCATCGGGTGAACAGAACGCAATCGCACAGCCATCACGGCCCGCACGTGCGGTCCGCCCGATGCGGTGGATATAGTTGTCGGGCACATTCGGAAGTTCAAAGTTATAGACGTGTTTAACGTCCGGGATATCAAGCCCGCGCGCCGCCACATCGGTGGCAACAAGCACTTTGACCTGACCGTCACGGAACGATTTCAGCGCACGATCCCGCTGGCCCTGGCTTTTGTTGCCATGGATCGCGGCAACCTGAAAACCGGCCTGTTCAAGCCTGCGCGCAAGCTTGTCAGAGCCGTGCTTGGTGCGGCCAAAAACCAGCGCCAGCTCGTTCTTGTGCTTGCCCAGCATCTCGATCAGCAGTTCAGGCTTGGCGGCTTTGGCGACAAAATGAAGCTCTTGCGTGACCTTGTCGGCAGCCTTGCCCGGAGGGCTGACCTGAACCCGCTTGGGGTGTTTGAGATAGGTGCTTGCGATCTCTTCCATCTGTTTCGGCATGGTGGCCGAAAACAGCATGGTCTGACGCTCTGCCGGGATCAGGCTCGCGATCCGGCGCAGCGCGTGGATAAAGCCCAGGTCAAGCATCTGATCGGCCTCGTCCAGCACCAGAAAACGCGTTTCATCAAGGCGCAGCGCGCGGCGGTCAAGCAGGTCAAGCAGACGACCGGGCGTGGCCACAAGAATGTCGGTGCCGCGATCAAGCCGTTTGATCTGGGCGCTGATCGAGGTGCCGCCAACCACAACACCAATCTTGATCGGCGTGTCCTTGACCAGCGGGAAAAGCGCATCGCGGATCTGACCGGCCAATTCGCGGGTCGGCGCAAGGATCAGGCTGCGCACAGATTTCGGCGAGGGTTTGCCAGGCATTTCAATAAGTTGCGCCAGCAAAGGCAGGCCAAACGCGGCGGTTTTGCCGGTCCCTGTCTGCGCCAGCCCCATCACGTCAAAGCCATTCAGGGCATGCGGGATGGCGTGGGTCTGGATGGGGGTCGGCTCTTCGATGCCCATGGCGCTCAGTTTGCGCACAAGCTCATTGGGCAGACCCATTTCCTGAAAAAGGTTCAATTCATATCCTTTCGGATCCGGGCACATGCCGCAGACCGTGACGGACAAGCCCCAAGGCCGCCCGCTATCGTGGTTGCGTCTGCGCCAAAGCCCGAAGCCGATTGCCCCGCTGCCCAGCAGACGTTTTACCCCACGCGTGATTTTGGGATTAATCCGCGACATTTCATTACTAGGCGGCCAATTTTTGGCGGCACTGCTCACGCGGCAGGAAATATCGGTTGAGTGGCATATGAGGGTGCGGCGCCTCAAAGTCAAGCTTAGCGTTGAAATAGAGTGGTCTGGAGATCAGCGGATCATCCAGCGACCTTTGGGCCAAAAGGCGTGAAAGGCAAAGGCAAACATCACGTCATGGACCACATCACGCCCCTGCCCGTCGCGCACCCGAACCGTGCCCACATCGCGCCCTTTGGCGATGGTCGCGTGATCAAGCGCCGAGGCCTGGCCCTTTTCCCAACTGATGCTCAGCCCCGCCTCGCGCACCCCGCCCTCGGCGCGGATACGG
>CBDTZA010000356.1:0-2934 GCA_965364785.1 uncultured Roseovarius sp.
GTGTGGCCCCGGCCCCCGGTATCATCCCGAGGCTGATTTCCGGCAGGGCAAGCCGCGCAGTGGCCTGTATCACACGGGCATGCGCCGCCAAAGCAATCGCCACGCCCGCCCCAAGAACAGAGCCGTGCAAGGCCGCGACCACAGGCTTGGGGAAATCTTCGATCTCTCGGCAAAGCTCGCCCACCCAAGGGCTGGCAAGGGGGCGGTCATATTCCGTGAGATCAACGCCTGAGGAAAACCCCGGCCCCGCCCCACAGATCACCACCGCGCGGACATCATCGTCTTGCGCCGCGCCCTGAAGCGCCACCGACAGATCAGCGCGCAACTGGGGCGCAAGCGCATTGGCCACGGGCCGGTCCATCCGCAGGACAGCCACCCCATCATGCCGCTCAATCTGAATTTGCCCCGTCACATCATCCCCGCCCGTATGGCCTGCTTGTCAGACCAATTACTACGGGGAATCAGAGCACACGCAAGCGCCGGGCGGCGCAAACCGACAGATCAGACCGGCATGTTGTCGAATTGCGCCTCAATCGCCTCGCAGAGCAATTCCTTATGCAGGCGCTTGGTCGCCTCTGGAACGGCCTCGCCATCGGCGGTCAGGCGCTGGATCACGCGACGCACCTGCGGCTCATAGCGATAACGGGTATTGCTGTCGGCCTGCGCGATTTGGTGGCTCAGGCGCGAAATTTCAGTGTTGGTATTTGGCATGGTCATCCTCCCAGGTGATGAAAACAATCATAGCGTGCATTTCCGCAAGGCAACATATGTAAAATCGTTTGACGAGGCTTACACAAAAGCGGCCTAATCTGTCCTTGCGGCACAGGCCCGGCAGAGCGGCGTTTCTGGCAAAACATCCAGACGCTCAGGCGCTATCTGGATAGCACAACTTGAGCAGGTGCCATAACTGCCATCGCGTATCCGCCCAAGAGCGGCGCGAATCCGCGCAATCTCGTCCTGTCCGCTCTGACCAAGATGCTCAAGCACCTCGTCATCTTCGCGCTCGGCCGCCATCTCATCCCAATCCTTGGATTTTGGCGAATCAAGCGCGCCCTCAATAGCGTGCAGACGCTTATCAAGTTCGCCAAGACGCGCCATCAGCGCATCGCGATATTTCTGTGTGTTCATCATGACGATCCTCCATGCTGGTCAACAGACTAGAGCATTGGAGCATTGAGGGCTTTGACTCAGGTCAATCCGCCCTGTCGGTCAGCCCCGCAAAGGCGGTCTGGGCTAAACGTCTTCCGGCACCGACATCGCATAGGGCACAAGGTCGGCCTCGCCGCCCATCTCGCCGCCCAAATCGTCAAACGTGTCGGCATAGGGGTTAAAATCGGTGCCAACAGGCGGCTCAACGGCCTCGGGCACATCCACCACCTTGCGCATCTTCATCGCGGGCGCAGGTTTGGCGGGCGGGGTCACCTTTTGCACCGCTTGCACTGCGCCACCCTCGGGCACCTCAAGATCAGGCAGTGGCGCCGCCGCCGATGACACAAGGCACACCGCCCGCCAGCCATTCATCTGACCAAGCCGTGCCTCGGCCACCAAATGCCCCGTGGTGCCCAGAACCTGCGCCTTGCCCAGGCTTTCGGAGGAAACCGGCACAAGCATGCCGGGCTTGAATGCCCAGACATCCTTGAGTTGCAGGCTGACCCGGGCAAGCGCGACATCAAGCACAATCGGCGCATTCATCGCCACATCCTTGATGCCCCGTTGCGGCGCTGTCGAAGACGTCTTTTTGCCGACCGGCTTGGCCGCAGGGGGCTGCACCGGCAATAACAGGCTAAGGCGCCCGGTCTTGGACCCCGGCCCCAGATCAGCGGTGATGTGGAACAGGTCATAAGCCGACGCCGTCATCGCCAGAGACAAGCTGCGCGTGTCTTCAACCATGTCGCCATACTCGAACTTGCGGGGCTGATAGCCCTCAACCCCGCCGGCCATCTGTCCGTCATACCCCGTCAGAAGCGCATTGATCAGCGGTGCGACCATGGCCGCATCGGTGCGGGTTGGTGGCCTTGGTTGGGCGGCACCGCGGCGCACGGCGCCCGTGGTCTGCACCTCGATCAGGGCCGACAAAAACTGTGGATCAAGGGCAAGGGCACCGCGCGGTCCAGTGTCGCCCTCAAGCAACAACAGCAATCCGTCCTCGCCAAGGGCGCTTGCCAGATCGCTCAGCGGCACGCGCAATTGTTCGACCGTGACCACGGTCAGGGCAAGATCAAACAAGGTATCGGCCGTGCGCGCCAAGGAGAGCCGTAGCGCCCTGGCGGGCGACATGAGCCGCGAATCAAACCCACCGCGGGCGGCCTGTGCCTTGCGATGAATGACTGAATTTTGATCCCGCGATCCCATAACGCCCGCTACTACCCGCCTCTTACACTGTCACGGCCACATTACGACGGGCTTGGTTACCAATTCCTTTAGGGTGTTCGGTTTATTGCGCGGCCATGCGGCGCGGCACCGGCAAACTGACCCGGAACGCGGCACCTTTCTGGCCGGGCAGATAGCTCACCGAGCCATCAAGCCGGGTCATGATTTCGCGACAGATCGCAAGCCCAAGCCCCGCGCCGCCGGCCTTGGTTTCGCCGATACGCGAGAATTTCTCAAAGATCACACTCTGCTTTTCCAACGGAATTCCCGATCCGTTATCAATAAAATCAATCACCAGATGGCCCTCGACCTGGCCCGTGCGGATGCTCAGAACCGGCGGGTCGCCATCGCAATACTTGCGCGCATTGGCGATCAGGTTGATGAACACCTGCGCCAGCCGGTCCAGATCGGTGGTCAGCTCGACCATTTCGGCGGCGCGGTCGCGCTCGACCTTCAGGGTGCCCACCTGCACCCCGGCGGCGCGTTCGGCGCGATCCAGAAGATCGCTCAAAAGCCCGGTTTGCGTGTTCAGCACCCCCTGCCCGTTTTCCAACACGCTCAGAT
>CBDTZA010000357.1:0-2928 GCA_965364785.1 uncultured Roseovarius sp.
GTGTTGGCGATATCGTGGAATGGCCCAAACCCACCGGCTTGGTCGAGCTTGAAGTGCTGCGCGTCACCTATCACGACTAGCGCGACCAAGCGGCAGCACCGAAATCGCAACACCGCCCAGCACCAGAACCGTCGCCAGCACGAATTGCAGATCAAGCGCCTCGGCCAGAAAGATCATGCCGCCCGCCATGGCAATCACCGGCACGGTGAGCTGTGCCACCGCCGCCACGCTTGCGCCAATCCGGGGCAGGATCGAATACCACATGGCATAGCCCACCCCCGATGTCAGAGCGCCCGATGCAATCGCCAGCAAGATGCCCTCACGGCCGATCTGCGCGCCGCCTGCTCCGGCGGGCCAGATAAGCGCCACCATCACACCGACCGGGGCGGCAAGAATGAAATTCGCCGCTGTGGCCTGTAGCGCGTCGCGGTTCAGCCGCCCGGCCAGCGAATAGATGCCCCAGCCGACCCCAGCCAGCGCCATCAACAGCCCATGCACCGGGCTGATCACCGGACCGGCACCGGGCCAGAGCAGCCAGACCAACCCGCCAAAGGCCACAATCGCCCCGATCCATCGGCGCGCGGGCATCACCTCGCGCGCCCAAAGCCCGCCAACGAACATGGTGATCTGAACGACGCCAAACAGGATCAGCGCGCCGATCCCGGCATCCAGCGCATTATAAGCCGCTGAAAAGCCGTAGATATAAACCAACAGCGCCAGCACTCCGGCGATCCGCCCCGGACCGCGCAACTTGATCCTGCCACGCAACACAAGGCACAGCCCCGCCAGCATCGCCGCCCCCGCCACAAGGCGGATCGCCCCGAAACTGGCCGCATCAATGCTGCCCCCGGCAAGCGCCAGACGGGTCAGCACCGAATTGGCGGCAAAGGCGATCATGGTGACAGTGGTCAGCAAAAACAGCGGCATCAAGGGCTTTCGAAGGCTTTGGGATAAATCAGGGTCTGTTCTGGCACATCCGTCCCCGGACCGGCCAGCAACGTATTCGTGATCGGATAGGGCGAGCTTAGCTTGGCGGCGCGCGCAAGGCTGAACCCGGCGCGAGCGTAAAATGCGGGCTCGCCCAGAACGACCACATAACACCCGCTGAGACGCGCCCATTCCGACACAAGGCCGATCATCCGGCGACCATGGCCCTGCCCTTGCCAGTCGGGCTCAATCGCGACCGGCGCAAGGCACAGCCAGCGTTTGGGGCTGCGCATCACCGAAAGCGCATAATATCCCACGATTTCGTCGTCAGAAGGCAGCACGGTTTCGCCCGCGATATCGCCCGCGCGGCGCAGCTTGTCGACAAGACGCGCCTCGGCCTGACCGCCAAAGGCGCGCTGCAACAATGCGGCCACGGCCGGTTCTTCCCCACGCCGCATCTCGCGGCTGAATTGCGTGCATTTCACCTTATTCCCCTGCCAATAAAAAGGGGCCGCCCGAAGGCGACCCCAATCCGTTAGCACAGATGTGCAGCAGATTACATCATGCCGCCCATGCCGCCCATGTCGGGCATGCCGCCACCGCCAGCACCCTCTTTCGAGGGCTTGTCGGCAACCATCGCTTCGGTGGTGATCAGCAGGCCTGCGATCGAGGCTGCGTCTTCCAGAGCGGTGCGCACAACTTTGGCCGGGTCGATCACGCCGAATTTGAACATGTCGCCATATTCATCGGTCTGCGCGTTATAGCCAAACTTGAGGTCGTCGCTCTCGCGGATTCTGCCCGCAACAACGGCACCGTCAACACCAGCGTTTTCAGCGATCTGACGCAGCGGAGCTTCGAGCGCTTTGCGTATGATCATGATACCGGCGTCCTGGTCGCTGTTTTCGCCTTTCAGACCCGCGAGGGTCTTGGCCGCCTGAACGAGGGAAACACCGCCGCCCACAACGATACCTTCTTGCACGGCCGCACGAGTGGCGTTCAGCGCGTCATCGACACGGTCTTTACGCTCTTTCACTTCGATTTCGGTCATGCCACCGACGCGGATAACAGCAACACCACCGGCCAGTTTGGCCACGCGCTCTTGCAGTTTTTCGCGGTCGTAATCGCTTGTGGTGTCTTCGATTTGCTGACGGATCTGAGAAACGCGTGCTTCGATCTCTGCTTTTTCACCGTGGCCGTCGACGATGGTGGTTTCGTCTTTGGTGATGGTCACGGTCTTGGCCGAGCCCAGCATATCCATGGTGACAGATTCAAGCTTCATGCCCAGATCCTCAGAGATCACCTGACCACCGGTCAAAATGGCGAGATCCTGAAGCATCGCCTTGCGACGATCACCAAAGCCGGGGGCTTTGACAGCAGCGATTTTCAGACCGCCACGCAGCTTGTTGACCACGAGGGTCGCAAGCGCTTCGCCTTCAACGTCTTCGGCAATGATCAACAGCGGCTTTTGGCTTTGGATCACTTGCTCCAGCAGCGGAACCATGGCCTGCAGCGACGACAGTTTCTTTTCGTGCAGCAGGATCATGCAGTCGTCCAGCTCGGCAACCATTTTGTCCGCGTTGGTGACGAAATAGGGGCTCAGATAGCCACGATCGAATTGCATGCCTTCGACAACATCGGTCTCTGTTTCCAGGCCTTTGTTTTCTTCGACGGTGATCACACCCTCGTTGCCGACTTTCTGCATCGCATCAGCGATCTGACGACCGATTTCCGCTTCGCCGTTGGCCGAGATGGTGCCGACCTGAGCAACTTCTGCGCTGTCATTGACAGGACGCGAGGCGGCTTTGATGGCGGCAACCACTTTGCTGGTCGCCAAGTCGATACCGCGCTTGAGATCCATCGGGTTCATGCCGGCGGCAACCGATTTCATGCCTTCTTTGACGATGGCCTGAGCCAGAACAGTGGCGGTCGTGGTGCCGTCGCCAGCTTCGTCATTGGTGCGGCTGGCCACTTCTTTGACCATCTGCGCGCCCATGTTTTCGA
>CBDTZA010000358.1:0-2924 GCA_965364785.1 uncultured Roseovarius sp.
GGTTGATCCGGCCTCGCGTCTGCTGGGGGATCACCTGCCGGCCAAGCTTGGCGCGCGTGTGGTCGATCTTGGCGGTGGCTGGGGCTATCTGAGTGCGCGCGCGCTTGAGCGTGACACGATTGCGCGGCTTGATCTGGTTGAGGCCGATCATGCGGCGCTTGGCTGTGCCCGCCAGAATATAGGCGATCCGCGCGTCCGGTTTCATTGGGAGGATGCCACCCGCTGGCAGCCCGAGAGTGCCGTCGATACGGTGATCATGAACCCGCCCTTTCACAAGGGCCGAGCCGCAGAGCCCGATCTCGGGCGCGCCTTCATTCGTGCGGCGGCGTTGATGCTCAAGCCGGGCGGGCAGCTTTGGCTGGTGGCCAACCGGCATCTGGCCTATGAGGCGGCTCTGGCGCAAAGCTTTGCTCAGGTCGAAGAGGTGGCGGGGGATACCCGCTTCAAGGTTTTGCGCGCGGCGCGCCCGTCTCGCAAGGCGCGGTGACTTGGCTTAGGCTGCGTAGGACAGAATCAGCTTGAAAGGCGTATTCCATGTCATTTTCCATCTCGGGTAAAACCGCCATCGTGACCGGTGGGGCCAATGGTATCGGTCTCGCCATCGGGCGGCATTTTGCCGACAAGGGGGCGAATGTGATGTTCGCGGACATGGACGAGGACAGCCTGATCAAGGAACTGGGCGAGAATGACGAGAGCCGCAATATCCGCTATTTCGCCGGCGATCTGCGTGAAAAGCTGGCTCAGGTCAATCTTTTGTCTGCCACGATCGATGCCTTTGAGGGGGTGGATATCCTGGTGAATGCCTGTCGTCAGGTGGTGCCCTCGGATGCCCTGAACCCCGATGATGACGCGGTTGAGATGTTGTTGCAGCAAAACCTTATGACGGCGCTGCGGATGAGCCAGCAGGTTGCCAACCGGATGATCAAACAATCTGACGGGTCGCGCGAAGGCGTGGCGGGGACTATCGTAAACCTTTCGTCAATTGCGGCGCGCCGGACGCAGCCCGAATTGATGGCCTATTCGATTTCTTCGGCCGCCCTTGATCAGATGACGCGCAGCCTTGCCGTGGCGCTTGCGCCGCACCGGATTCGGGTGAATGCGGTGGCGTTCGGCTCGGTGATGAGTGCGTCATTGAAGGACACGCTGCGCGAGCATAGCGATTACAGAGCCGATATCGAATGCCACACCCCGCTTGGGCGGATCGCCTCGCCGGCGGAACTGGCTGAAACGGTGCAATATCTGGCCTGTGACGGGTCTGCCTTTATGACCGGTCAGATCATGACCGTGGATGGCGGGCGCACCCTGCTTGATCCGGTGACCGCACCGGCTCATTAATAGGGTGATGCTTGGCCGGCCTGACAGGTGGCCCGTGCCAAAGTTTGGGCCATGGGACGCGCCAGAATAGTGAAGAGGCGAAGATGAGCGAAGACTTTACCACAGAGAAAAAGCGCGCCGCCGCATGGTTTCGCGCGTTGCGCGATCAGATCGTTGCGGCCTTCGAGGGGCTGGAGGACAGCCATACCGCAGGGCCGATGGCCGATGCTGCACCAGCGCGGTTTGATGTGAGCGAAACCAAACGCGCCAGCGATGACGGTTCGGATGCGGGTGGCGGCCTGATGAGTGTGATGCGCGGTGGCCGTGTTTTTGAAAAGGTCGGCGTCAACGTCTCTGAGGTCTATGGCACCCTCGGCGAGGCCGCACAAAAAGCGATGGCCGCACGCGGTGTGCCGGGCATGGACCGTGATCCGCGGTTTTGGGCGTCGGGCATCAGCCTTGTGGCGCATATGCAGAACCCGCATTGTCCCGCCGTTCACATGAATACCCGGATGTTCTGGACCCCGTCGGCCTGGTGGTTTGGGGGTGGGTCGGATCTTAACCCCTGCATTGAATACGGCGAGGACACCGCGCATTTTCACGCTACCCAGAAGGCGCATCTTGATCCGCACGGGCCTGATTTATATCCCCGTCTAAAAGAATGGGCGGATGAGTATTTCTATATCCCGCACCGCCACCGGGCGCGCGGCGTCGGCGGGATTTTCATGGATGACCGCAATACCGGCGATTGGGAGGCTGATTTCGCCCTGACGCAGGATATTGGCCGCGCTTTCCTTCCGGCCTTTACGCCGCTGATCGAAAAGCGCCGCGTGCAGCCCTGGGACGAGGCAGACAAAGACACGCAGCTTATCCATCGCGGGCTCTATGCGGAATATAACCTTGTCTATGACCGGGGTACCAAGTTTGGCCTTGCCACGGGGCATGATGCAAATGCCGTTCTGATGAGCCTGCCGCCATTTGCGAAATGGGTCTGACCGGGTAGGGCGGTGGACGCTGTCCCCCAACCCGCGTGATAGATGGGGGACGCTGTCCCCCAAACCCCTGGGATATTTAAAGCCAGAAGAAACAGTCTTTAGTCTTTTTGCCGCTCCGCCAGTTGTTTGGCCCCGCGATCGGCCATCGGCCCGGTGCCATCTTTCCAGCGTCGGTGAATCCAGAACCACTGATCCATGTGTTTGCGTACCTGATGTTCGAGCCGGTCATTGACCTCTTGCGTCATCGTCACCGGATCACTGGGTTCTACCGGCTCTTCAACCAGAATTTCAAAATCAAGCCCGTTATCCGAGCGTATGCCCCAAGTGGGCACCAAGGGCGCGTTGAATTTCAACGCCAACTCGGCGGTGGCCAAGGGCGATAGCGCCGGTTTGCCGAAGAAATCAAGCGGCACCCCGTCATGGGCATTGAGATCGGTGAGAATGGCCAGAACCCCGCCGCCGCGCAGGTGCCTGACCATCTGCATCATCCCGCGCCGCCCCTGTTCGAACATCGGCTGACTCAGCGCGCCCATGGCGGCAGTGTAGCGGGTGTTGAACCATTTGTTTGACATCGGGCGGTAAAATACGCCCATCTCGAAGCCCTGTTCGATCATG
>CBDTZA010000359.1:0-2921 GCA_965364785.1 uncultured Roseovarius sp.
TGTTCGTCAAGGCGGCCAAGCGCGGGCAGGATCTGCGCGTCGACATGCCCGCGATTGGCCCCGCCACCATCGCCGCCGTTGCCGCTGCGGGCCTTGCCGGGCTGATGATCGAGCCGGGGCGCGTGATGATCCTGGAGCGCGACAAGACCTTTGCGGCCTTGGCCGAGACCGGGCTTTTTCTAGCGGCCCGGACACTCTGATGCGGGTGTTCGTGATCGCGGGTGAGGCCTCTGGTGACACGCTGGGGGCGGCGCTGATGGCGGGGCTCAAATCCCTGACAGAGGTTGAGTTTTCCGGGGTTGGTGGCCCGTTGATGCAGGCCCAAGGCCTGCAAAGCCTGTTCCCGATGGACGAGCTAAGCGTGATGGGCCTGGCCGAGGTTTTGCCGAAATATCCCCAGCTTAAACGCCGCCTGAACCAAACCGCCGAGGCGGTGCTTGCGGGCGCGCCCGACATATTGATCACCATCGACAGCCCCGGTTTCTGCCTGCGGGTCGCGCGCAAGGTCAAGGCGGTTAGCACGATCCGAACAGTGCATTACGTGGCGCCCTCGGTCTGGGCCTGGCGGGCGGGGCGGGGCGTAAAAATGGCGCGCGTCATCGACCATGTGCTGGCGTTATTGCCGTTTGAGCCGCCCCTTATGACCGCCGTCGGGATGGAGTGTGATTTTGTCGGTCATCCGGTGGTGGCTGAACCGCGCCCAAGCGTCGCAGATGTGGCTGATTTTCGCGCCCGACACGGGTTTGAGGGGCAACCGCTCTTGATGGTGTTGCCCGGATCGCGCCGGGGCGAAGTGACCCGGCTGACCCCGATCTTTGGCGAGGTAATTGCGTTGCTGGCCGCAGAGCGCCCAATGACGCGCCTTGTGCTGCCGACCACGCGGTATCTGGCCCCACTGGTGCGCGAGATGGTCAAGGATTGGCCGATTGTGCCGCTTGTTCTGGCGCCTGACGAAGTCCAGACTGAGGCGTTCACCAAGCAAAAAGCCTGTGCCTTTCACGCCGCCGATTGGGCGCTTGCGGCCTCGGGCACGGTATCGTTAGAGCTGGCGGCGGCGCGCACGCCGATGGTGATCGCCTATGACATGAACTGGCTCAGCCGCACGCTGATTTCCCGGATTCTCAAGGTCGATACGCTGACGCTGGTTAATCTGGTCAGCGAGACCCGCGCGGTGCCGGAATTCATCGGCAAAGACTGTCGGGCAGAGCTTATCACGCCCGCGCTGTTCCAGCTAATGAAGGGACCTGGCGCGCAGATCGCGGCGATGGAAACCACGCTTGAGCGCCTTGGTGAGGGCGGCGAGGCACCGGGCCTAAGGGCGGCCCGGGCCGTTTTGAAACGCGCCCCTACTTGCCGTCGTCAGGCGCAGTGATCGCCTCGATCTTGGGCATCATCACCGGCATCGCTTTTTGCAGAACGGCCGAGATCATCGGCTGTTGCACCTGCGCCAACTGTGGCATTTTTTCCATCACCGCGCGGCCATGCTCGGACATGTAGAAATCGCGCAGCGCGGTCAGCTCTTCCAGCGTCATCAGATCGGCCATGACCTTATCCTGCTGAAGCATGACATCGGTCAGCGGCTCGGTCAGCTCTTCGGAAAACAGCGTTTCGATCTTGCTGATCTGTTCGGGCGACATCGGCTGGCGGTTATTGGCCATTTGCTGGATCATCGGGCTCCAGAGCTGGCGGATGAAATCCTGAATATCCATGTCCTGCATCGTCGCTTCGACATATTCCTTGGCGATGGCCAAACGGGCATCGCGCGCGTCGGTGGCCGTGTCGGCATAGGCAGGAAGGGAAAGGCAAAGGGCGGTTGCGGCCCCGATAAGAAAACGCATTTTATTTCAACTCCGGTGGTCTAAAATTTTGCACATGACACCACCTTGTTCGGGTGCTGTCAATGCACCTCCTCTGTGTGATGTCTTGCGAAGGCGGCTCAGGGTTGCTATCTGGCGTGAAACAAAATCCGATAGATTTGATCGGATAGACATGAGGCCGCGTTGCAGACACCGAATCCCCGGTTAGAAATCAAGCATTTGGTGCGCCGTTATGAGGGTCGCGCCGTGGTGAATGATGTCTCGCTCCGGGTGATGCCCGGGCAGGTGACCTGTCTGCTTGGGCCCTCGGGCTGTGGCAAATCGACAACCTTGCGGATGATCGCCGGCGTCGAGATGCAGGACGCGGGCGAGATCTGGGTCGATGGAGAGCTGATCTGTGACACGGTATTTCGCGTGCCCCCAGAACGGCGCCATATCGGCCTGATGTTTCAGGACTTTGCGCTGTTTCCCCATCTGAGGGTTGCCCAGAACGTGGGTTTTGGCCTGAGTGGTGACAAGGCGGTTATGGCGGCGCGTGTTAAGGAATTGCTTAACCGGGTGGGCATGGGGCGTTATCTTGAGGCCTATCCGCACGAGCTTTCGGGCGGAGAGCAACAGCGTGTGGCGCTTGCCCGCGCGCTTGCGCCACGCCCGCGGATCATGCTCATGGACGAGCCGTTTTCAGGCCTTGATAACCGTCTGCGCGATGGCATCCGCGATGAAACACTCGATATCCTGCGTGAAGAGGATACGGCGGTCCTGCTGGTCACGCACGAGCCGGAAGAGGCAATGCGCATGGCCGATGAAATCGCCCTCATGCGGGATGGGCGGATTGTCCAACAGGGCGCGCCCTATAATATCTATAATGCGCCAGTTGACCGCAGCGCAGTATCGTTCTTTAGCGATATCAATGTGATACGCGGCACTGTTCGGGGCGCTTTGACCGAAACCCCGTTCGGTCATTTTCTGGCGCCCGGTGTGCCCGATGGGCAAGAGGTCGAGATCGTCATTCGCCCGCAACACATCAAGATCGACTTTGATCGCGGCGGGCGCGGGCCCAATCCCACGCCGCAAGATGGCACGCCCGCGCGCGGTGTGGTCGTG